>JAOTYS010000684.1 GCA_029861795.1 Gammaproteobacteria bacterium
TCTGCTTTCATCGGAAGCGGTCGCTCAGATCGCTGGTAATCGAGCAAAACTAAGGGCGGGAAGCGGCCAGTAGCGGACGAAAAAACCCCGCCGAAGCGGGGTCTCATTCTTGAGTTGCTGCTTATCAAATCAAGGAGAAAACAGATTCCTCATTGGGTTGAATTTCCTTTGTAGAGACTGACTTGCGGGCCTTATGGGCAACTCGAGGCATAAAAGACAAATGCAGCGTCATAAACTCCGGCGCACTTTGGTGGCGGATTGGTCGGATCACCGCCAACGGCCACAACTCCCTCCAATCGGGTGCTGGCTATGTAAGCCGATCCAAATCCTACAGACAGCAGTGAACCTGTAGTCCCAGATAGAACCGAATGCTCGATGGTCGAATGACCTCCGGCGTCGTTACTATCGAACACGCCGTAACTTTGGACACTCCCTCCTGATGCGCTGGCGATCACATTAATGAGGGTTGGAACGCAGTCTACATATTCAATGCCGTAACTGTGCGTACCACCGGAAGCTGTGGCAGTTACATTCTTAAGCGTCAGAGGAGCGCTTCCTCCGTGATTAACATAAATGGCAACATTCGTGCTTGCCCCTCCGGACGCCGTAGCGCTCACATGCAGCATTTTCGGGGATGTAAATTCATACGATATGCCTACTGCGTCGGTGCCACTGCTCGCGTTATTGACAATTGTCAGGAAGCGAATTTCTGCATTGGATGCACCGACCACCACTCCCTGGCGAAGGAAACCTGTTGTTCCTATGTCCCCAATAATCGTGGTTACATTCTCGCCCGAACCTTCAATATCGACAAATTCATGCATAACCACACTACTTGAACCAACGTCATATGAGCCAGGCATAATCATTAATAGACATGGATTGGTCGCTGAAGGTACTCCGCACCATCCGGCTAAATCTGCCATTGCCACCGCCGGGTCCATGTAATCGCCACCACTTGGCGCAACGGTGGCGACATTGCCTATTTTGACCTTCGCTAGAACCGGGTTGTTGCCGATAAGAACTGAAATAATCAACGCCATAATTACTGATATCGCTCGCTTGCGCATATTTCGAACCTCCATATTGAGTTTCCGATTAAACAGAAGTGGCAGCCCGGCGGTCTTAGGGTCTTTCGGGAGGTCATGAGTGGCTTCTCGAAGGAAGCGAGGACCCGTGGCTTTGCGTCGCTGACTTTTGTCAGATTTGCCCTTGTCGGGGTGATTATGAAGCGCGGGATATTTTGGTCAATTCTGGGATGTACTTAAGTTCTGCTTTGGGTCACAAGCGGCCCTGAGAGCCAATGATAGCTCAATGTCTGCTTCCGAGCGGTAAACGGACATCAGGCCAGGCTGAATGTCCGGTATTCCCGAGAGCGGACGCTCAGGAAGCCCAGTATTTCTTGATTTGAGGCGCGGCTAACGGCCACAAGCGGCCGCCCAGCTCTACCTAAAGCTTCGCATTTCTGATGCGTGTCCAAGATGCACAGGGACTATCTACTGATAGCTTCAAGCTCCTTCGCTATCGCCGCGTCCAGGCCTTCTGCGGAGATCGCCACACCATCCCATAGCTGGGTCGACAAGTGAGCCCAATACATACTGTCGCGGAGATAGCCCGCGAAGTTTGGACGGGTCCGCATTTGAGTGAGCATCCGATCAGCATCAGTGCGGGTGGCTCCGATCTCGGTTGTGGACTGCTGGATTTCGACAAGACTGGAGGGTGCCCCCGCGCCCGACGCTTTTAGGAATTGCTGCAGCAGCGCGGGATCGATAGTGCCCGCCCGAATACGAAATTCGGGGTCTAAAACGAACGCCAGTTCGCGGAAATAGGTCTCTGTAATCCCCTCGTCGCCCCAGCGGGTCCACTGATCTATCTGCAGTCCGATCTGATTGTAGTAATCGCCGATTTGCCGCTTCAGTTCTTGGTTGCTCAAAAGGCGGAGGTCCCCGGTTGATTTCAGTTCCTCGATCGTAAACCTCGAGATCGTGGGGGAGAACGTGACACCGGCGTAATGTGCATTCATGACTAGCGAGTCAGGATCGGGCGCGGCATCCAAGTCGTTCAGCCAGGCATCGACTTGCCTTGTGATCGCGAGCCGACTTCGTGCCTGCTTGCTGCTGAATCGCAGGGATTCGATGTCCGCATTAAGATCTGCCCGAAGGCGCTCAAGGTAGCTGACCGCCATGGCGGCCTCTTGGCGAGCCTGAATCGCTTGGTCTGCCCAAAGAGCAATCAGGACGCCGAGGGAGACGATGACGAGCTCGCCGAAAGCAAGTCTCCAGCTTCCGAGGAAGCGCCCTACAAAACCCGTAGCGCGGGCACGGTCATTTGTCACCTCTATCTCCACATGTCCGCTTTGTATATGGACTCCTCCA
>JAOTYS010000172.1 GCA_029861795.1 Gammaproteobacteria bacterium
GTTATGAGGGACTTTGTCAGCGGTTCGCATTGGTAGATTTTGCAGAGTTACTGTTGCGCGCATTCGAGCTAATACAAAACAACGAACCACTGCGCGCCAAATACTGCGTGCGATTTCAGCATATCTTGGTCGACGAGTTTCAAGACACCAACGATGTCCAATACCGTTGGCTCAAACTCTTTGCAGACCAACATCGCAACTTGGTTGCTGTGGGTGACGATGACCAATCTATCTACGGTTGGCGTGGCGCACGGGTCGAGAATATCCTCCAGTTTGAAAAAGATTTCCCCGGCACCAAAGTAGTCCGGCTTGAACAGAACTATCGCTCCACCAGCATTATTCTCAACGCAGCCAACGCCGTCATCGGCAACAATCAAGGAAGGCTCGGCAAGAAGCTTTGGACCGATGGCGAAGATGGCGATCCCGTGCAGATCTATCCGGCATTTAATGAAGTGGATGAAGCGCGGTTTGTGGTCGAACGCATCCAAGAATGGGTGGAGACAGATCACCGGCGAAGCGACGCAGCCATTCTCTACCGTTCGAACGCCCAGTCCCGTGTGTTTGAAGAAGTGCTACTCGATGTAGGTATGCCCTACCGAGTATACGGCGGGTTGCGTTTCTTTGAGCGTGCGGAAATCAAAGATGCGCTGGCGTATCTGCGTTTGATCGCAAGTCGACAGTCCGATCCGTGGTTCGAGCGTGTGGTCAACATCCCCACCCGGGGAATTGGCAATAGGACACTTGAGCGTGTTCGGGAGTACGCTCAACGCAAACAAGTCTCGTTGTGGGACGCTGCCTTGGCATTGCTAGCTGAACGGGAATTGCCTACGCGCGCCGGGCAAGCGATGCAAGGATTCACAAGTTTGATCGAACAACTTGAAGGCGAGACAACAGGACGGGATCTTGCTGACCAGGTCGAAGTGATGCTCAAGCTTACCGGCTTGCTGGAACATTACCGCAAAGACAAGGGCGAACGTGCCGAGGCACGGGTCGAGAACCTGGAGGAGCTGGTCTCGGCCGCGCGTAACTTCAATTACTCTGCGGACGAAGCCGAAGACGCTTTGACTCAATTTCTGGCCCATGCAGCGCTAGAGGCTGGTGAAGGCCAGGCACAGGAATGGGAGGATTGCGTTCAGCTAATGAGTCTACATTCAGCAAAGGGCTTGGAGTTTCCATTGGTATTTCTGAGCGGTCTCGAAGAAGGACTCTTTCCCCACCAGCGATCGTTGCAAGACCCGAGCAAGCTAGAAGAGGAGCGTCGTCTGTGTTATGTCGGAATGACACGTGCGATGAAACGGCTATATCTGACATATGCGGAAGTGCGACGGTTACACGGTCGCGATCACTACACCAGTCCGTCGCGGTTTTTAGCAGAAGTGCCCCCTAAGTATTTGGCTGAAGTGCGGACCGCGACGGTGTCACGGCCGATGTGGCGTCAAACTCACGTCGACAAACAAGATCCCAGTGTCACCGACCCAGCCATGCGCTTGGGTGCGCGGGTGCACCATGACAAGTTTGGTGAGGGCACTGTGCTTCACTTAGAGGGTCAGGGTGAGTACGCTCGTGTGCAAGTCAATTTCGAAGAGGTTGGCAGCAAATGGCTAGTGCTGGCTTACGCCAACTTAAGGTCAGTGTGACTCCGAGCCATCGACTCCCGAGCACTCCAAATTAGTCTATATTTAGAATATAACCGGTTCTCAACTAACCGCCTTTTTATGGCTTCTGCTGTGGTGAAAAAGACAGGTAGTGGCGTCCTTATTTCAGGATCGTCATTGCTCCTTGGTGCTACCGGGTTAGTGGTTACGATATTAGTGCTGGGAATAGGCTCGTACTTTGGAGCGACTAACCTGAGTCTGTCGCAGATGCTAATCCAAGCCACCGGCGTGGGTCTGATATTGCCCGCCGCATATGCCCTTGTAAGCAGTTTGTCCCCAACCAATGAGGCGGCTAAAATCGACAATGAAGCTGCGGCGCAACTCATCGATCCGCTCACCCGCGTGCACAATAGCCGTGGTATCACCATCAATCTTATCGAATTGATAGCACTGGCGGAACGATACCGTCGCAAGTTCAGTGTGGCGATCACTCGTGTGGATCATATGGACCAGATCGTTGGCGATTTTGGCGAATCGGCGCGAGATCAATCGTTGTGCAGTGTGGCGGAGGCCATAAGCGACGTGTTACGCATGCCCGACCGAGTCGGTCGTTACAGTGACGAGGTTTTTCTGTTGATCCTGCCGGAGACCGAGCTGGAGGACGCAAAGCAGATCGCCGAGCGCGTGCGCAGTGCGGTCGCCGAGTCCGAAGTTCCGGTGTCATCACGCAAGACCATTCACCCCACTGTAAGTGTAGGACTGACCGAGTATCGTGCCGGTGAAGACATGGAACAATTGCTTTCTCGAGCTCAGGCTGCGGTGGAAGACGCCGAAACAGAAGGTCGAAACCGTGTCGTCACTGCCGCTGTCAGCGAGGATCACTGAACAACGAGGCGCGGGTTAGTTCCGTATCCTACTAAAGATCTTTGTAGAATCTTACCCCGTTGTACTTCGTTGCACCTGATACAATGGGCTTGGCGGACACAAAAAATACGACCGCATGGATTCTACCATTTACTATTTCGCATACGGCTCTAACCTACATTATCAGCGTATCGCTGCCCGCGTAGGAGGTTGCACGATCCATGGGAGAGCGCGCGTTCGCGGCTATCAGCTCGCTTTTCATAAAGTGAGTCAAGATGGGTCCGGCAAGTGCAACGCGTTTCGTACTGATGAAATCGATCATGAGCTCTGGGGAGTGCTCTATGGCCTCAGTGTCGAACAGCAAAAGATTCTCGATGAGATCGAAGGGGTAGGTTTCGGCTACGAGGCCGAGATTTGCAGCGTGGAAGTTGCAGATGCGGTGTTTGGCGGCGTCTTTTATGTAGCCCAGACCGAGTATGTCGATCACACCGCTCGACCTTACAGTTGGTACAAGGATTTTGTGCTGCATGGCGCCCGCCAACACAGGCTACCGGAACCCCACGTTGAGATGATCGAGGCAATTGAGGCGTTGCAAGATCCGGACATCGATCGGCACCAAGCGAATGTCGCGATATTGACGATGTCAGATCGATGAAGTTAGTGACAGCTCAGGCACTCATTGCGGCGAGGACCTTATTCCAACCAAGGGCAAGGTTGTTGCGGTTGTAGCCGCCGCCACCCATGGCGATGATTCGACCGTCACAAAACTCATCGGCGATCTTGCAAAGTCTTTGTGCGGCGTGACCATGGGCACTGGGGGTGAATGCCATATGGGTAATGGGATCACCTTTGATGCTGTCGGCGCCTGCTTGAAAAATAATAAGCTCAGGGTTTGCCGTTTTCACGAACTCTTCCACCCTGGGCCATACTCGGTGAAACAGCGAGTCATCGCTTCCCGGATCCATCGGGATATTGAGCTTGGTTCCCACCGCTCGACCTTTGCCAGTCTCATTGGCGAATCCGGTGCCTGGATATAGAAAACGTCCGTCCTCGTGAATATCAGCAAAGATGAGGTCGGGATCGTCTTCGAATGAATAGAAAACACCGTCACCGTGATGCGCATCGATGTCCACATACGCTACTCGTCGTATTCCATACCGGTTGCGCAAAGTCTCGATCAATACGCCAATATCATTAAACACGCAGAACCCCCCCGCGCTGTGGCGGCGTGCATGATGTAACCCGGCAATGGGGACAAAGATGCGGGGGTGTCGACCGTTAATTGCGTGTTCCAGTCCATCGAGATCTGACCCCACCACGTAGGATGCGGCCTCAAATACGCCTTTGAACGCGGGGGTGTCCCCGTAATCCAAAAAACCCTCACCGGATTCGGACTGGCGCTTCACCAGGTCTATATATTTGTGCTCATGAAATTGCAGCAAATCATCTTCGCTGCATTGGATCGGTTCAGCAATATGCACCCGCTTGTCCAGGCCTTGTTTGAGGGTCTCCTTCCAGAACGCGTGGATTCGGTCTGGCCCGAAAGGGTGTCCAGCGCCAAATCCGTACAGTGCTAATGCCTCTCCGAAGTAGATGCTAACCATAGACGCACGATGAGCACAGAGCAGGAGTCTCGGGGCGTATCTGAGCTATGGCTTTACGCATTCCCAGGAGCGGATCTTTACGTTGTCTTTCTCTGCCAAGATCCATAAAGAACCCTGTGTGAATTTGTTAGTGGGTTCTTCCTTCCCCTCCCAGCGCGCCGCGATTTCGCTGCCGTTAGCGCAGTCCTTTTCGGTGAATACCTTGCAGTAGCCAAACCGCACCTGCGCTACGCGATGGACTTTGGTCAGTTTCATGAAATTATGGCACCCCTCCTCATCGGTGTTGAGTGTGAACTCTAGGTGACGTTGCTGTCCCTTTTTGTTGATTTTGTAGAAACGCACCGTTGGGTCGCTGCCAGCAGAGATTGGCGAAGACAAGGCGATGATAAAAAGTGTCAAGGTACAGACGATTATTGTGCGCATAGAAACGAATCCCCGGCTATGGAACAAATTAAGTAGTTCTTTACCCACGCGACCAGCGACAGTGATGTGATGCGGATAATGTCCTACCAGGTCTTGATCTTCCATCTAGGGATAGTAACTTTGGTGTCAAACTGGTCCCGATCAAACTCATTGAACCGCGTATCGAAGTTACCGTCGCCATCGCGATCGACAAGGTAGTAAGGCGGCGCACCTTGAGGGGTCACTTTCAACATATATATGCGTCCACGTAAACGGATTTCCTCGACGACGTTCGGACTAGATACTAGGGTGTCCAACTCTTTTTGGATTGCGTCGGGCACGCCCTCATCCTTGATGTCAGGCGCGGCGTCTGGCAACGGCTGCAAATCCGGTGGCTCGGTTTCCTCTGTGGCACGCGCCGAGACAAACGCCAGCATTACGGTGGACACCAAGACGGCTATCAAGGTAGTCCTATAAAGCCTACGACTGGTACCAAACATGTTATGTAAATAGGATCTGGATTGTTTCTTTCAAGTCGGGTTAACGATTAACTTGTACTTTATTACTTGGAGCTCAAAGATTGAGCAGAGTTTCCTCTTCTTCTGGTGAGGTCTCAAATCCGCGCCTTTCGTAGTAACGAAAGATAGCGTCAACTACCTCTTGCGGGTCGTCCAGCACCAGCATCAGATCAAGGTCTTTGGCATCAATGGTACCTTCCTTGACCAGGGTAGTCTTAAACCAATCCAGCAGCCCCTTCCAGAAATCCGATTGCACTAAAATCACCGGTATGCGCCGGCTTTTTCCGGTCTGGATCAAGGTCAGGATTTCTATCAATTCGTCCAAAGTTCCGAACCCGCCGGGCATGACAATATAGGCGGAGGCATATTTAACGAACATCACCTTGCGAGCAAAGAAGTGACGAAATGTTAGGCTGATGTCCTGATAGTGCTTGGGGTTCTGCTCATTAGGCAGCACGATATTCAATCCGACGCTGACGCACCTGCCTTCGAATGCCCCTTTGTTTGCCGCTTCCATGATGCCTGGTCCGCCCCCGCTTACTACGGAAAAGCCGGCGTCAGAGAGTCTTCTTGCAATCTCTTCGGCTAGGGCATAATACGGATGGTCCGGTTGCGTTCGGGCTGAACCGAATACGCTGACTGAGGGGTGAATCTTCGCGAGCTTCTCAAAGCCCTCGACGAACTCCGCCATGATCTGGAAGATCTTCCACGATTCGCGCGAAAGCAGCGCCGACGGCATCGAATACGGGAAGTCCTTTCTGCTAGTTTGGTCCTCTGTGGTCATGATCAATCCTTAGCTAGGGTCCAGACAGTAACCAACACGGACAGTTGCGTGTGTGGGACGCGTGGAGCCTGAAAATTTACTTGGCACGCTTTATGATCTCGAAACTATGTCTGTAATGAACGTCGAAGGTTCTCGGCCGCCCGTCCTAGGTGTTTAACTACTTATCTTATTAGCACAAATCAGCAGCAAACAGAATCGAAACGCATACACAAGGACAACTATGAACAAAGCTAAGCCGCTGATTCTGGTGGATGGATCTTCCTATCTGTACAGGGCCTTTCACGCTATGCCCAATCTCACCACCTCGGGTGGCGAAGCCACTGGTGCGATTTATGGTGTGACCAATATGTTGCGCAAGCTTATCGACGATTTCGACCCGGAATACATGGCTGTGGTATTCGATGCCAAAGGCAAGACCTTTCGAGACAAGCTATATCCGGAATACAAGGCAAATCGCGCTCGCATGCCGGATGAACTGCGCACGCAGATCGAGGCGGTTCACCAAATGGTTAGAGCTATGGGTTTGCCGCTGCTCATTATAGACGGAGTAGAGGCAGATGATGTTATCGGCACTTTGGCAGACCAGGCGGTTGAGACGGATTTAGATACCTTGGTATCCACCGGCGACAAGGATATGGCCCAGCTTGTCAGCGATCACGTTCGCTTGGTGGATACTATGAAGGACGTGGTTTACGACTGCGAGGGCGTGGAGAAAAAATTTGGCGTTACACCAGATCGCGTTATCGATTTCTTGGCGCTTGTGGGTGACAGCTCGGACAACATTCCCGGCGTGCCAAAGGTGGGTCCCAAGACCGCAGCGAAATGGTTGAAGCAGTATGGGTCATTGAAGCAGGTGATGGCCCACGCAGACGAGATAGGCGGCAAGGTCGGCGACAATCTACGTGAGAGTCTCGATCAAATCCCGCTTTCGCGGGAACTTGTCACCATTAAGCGTGACGTCTCCATGGATCTGAGACCTAGTGACTTAAAGCGTGAGGCGCCTGACACCGATTCGTTACGATTGCTGTTTGCCAAGTATGAGTTCAAAACCTGGCTCGCAGAGCTCGGTGGTCTAAGACAAGAAGAACAAGCAAGCGGTCCAGGAGCGGTTCACTATGACAGTGTCTTGGAGGAGGCGAAGTTAGATCAATGGATAAAGCGTTTGTGCAAAGCGCCGGTGTTCGCGTTCGATACGGAGACCACCTCGCTGGATGCGATCTCGGCGGAATTAGTTGGGGTCTCTTTTTCTGACAAACCGGGTGAAGCGGTCTATGTGCCGGTGGCCCATGATTATGAGGGCGCGCCGCAACAGTTATCACGAGAATTTGTGCTCAACAAGTTGAAGCCGTTGCTGGAAGATCCCAATCAAGCGAAGGTGGGGCAAAACCTGAAGTACGATTGTACGGTATTGGCAAACTACGGTGTTGAGTTGAACGGTATGCGCTTTGATACCATGCTTGAATCCTATGTGCTGGATAGCACAGCGACGCGCCACGACATGGACGGTTTATCGCTTAAATATCTGGGTCACAAGACCATAAAATACGATGAAGTGGCAGGGACCGGCAAGGCGAAGCTACTGTTTAATCAGATCCCGTTGGAGCAGGCGACACCTTACGCTGCTGAGGATGCCGATGTCACGCTACGCCTGCACCACGCCTTGTGGCCTAAGCTCGAAGCCATGCCGTCGTTGCACAAGCTTTTTGATGAAATCGAAATACCGCTGGTGCCAGTTCTTGTGCGGGTCGAGCGTAACGGCGTCAAGATCGACTCGACGATGTTGGCTGAACAGAGTCGCGAGTTGGCGAAGCGGATCAAAGAGATAGAAGACCAGGCCCATTCCATTGCTGGAATCGAATTCAATATCTCTTCGCCAAAGCAAATCCAAGAGGTGTTGTACGACCGGCTGAGTCTTCCAGTATTACGTAAGACGCCAAAAGGCCAACCGTCCACTGCTGAGAATGTGCTGCAAGAGCTGGCAGTGGATTTTGAATTGCCGCGGCTTATCCTTGAGCACCGCTCGATGAGCAAGCTCAAATCTACCTATACCGACAAGCTGCCGGCCATGATCAACCCCAGAACCGGCCGTTTGCATACTTCGTACCACCAAGCCGTCGCTGCAACCGGCAGACTCTCCTCCTCTGAACCCAACCTGCAGAATATTCCCATCCGTACCGCCGAGGGCCGTCGTATCCGCCAGGCCTTTGTCCCGGAGGACGGTTATAAGATGGTGTCGGTGGACTACTCGCAGATTGAGTTACGCATCATGGCTCATCTGTCCGGTGACGAAGGCCTGTTGCAGGCCTTTGCCGATGGTTTAGATGTGCATCGCGCCACCGCCGCGGAGGTGTTCGACACCGCATTGGAGGAGGTGAGCGAAGACCAGCGCCGACATGCCAAGGCGATTAATTTTGGATTGATTTACGGCATGTCCGCATTCGGGCTGGCGCAACAACTACGCATCGACCGGGCGAGTGCGCAGCAATATGTGGAGCTGTATTTTGCGCGCTACCCCGGTGTAAAGAAGTTTATGGATGACACCCGTGCCAAGGCGCACGAGGATAAGTATGTCGAGACGGTATTCGGCCGGCGGCTGTACCTTCCCGAGATCAATGCCAGCAACCATGTGCGACGTCAATACGCAGAGCGCACTGCAATTAACGCACCCATGCAGGGTACCGCCGCAGATCTAATCAAGAAAGCCATGCTGGCAGTGGATCGCTGGATCCTGGAATCGAAACCAGATGTACGCATGATCATGCAAGTCCACGACGAGCTGGTGTTTGAGATCAACGAAGCCGAAGTAGACAAGGCGGTCCCGCAGATCACGGAGCGTATGACTACTGTCGCAGATCTGTCAGTACCATTGGAAGTTGAGGCTGGCGTCGGCGATAACTGGGCGGCCGCCCATCCTTAGGCGAACGTTCCATCCTGAGGTGTCGCGGGGTAACATGTCTAATACGGGACAGCCAGTTACCGGACACCCGCGATGTGATGATCCTTGGTTGGAGCGGTTAATCTACAGTGCACATCAGCGGTCTAGCCGTGTGCG
>JAOTYS010000173.1 GCA_029861795.1 Gammaproteobacteria bacterium
TGGCCGTTCGGGTCGTGTCTATTTCCAATAAAACCGACTGATTGTCCATTTTTCATTATGCCCTGATTAAAGCTATAGAACTGGTTGTGATTTACCGCGTGGTTACATCCTGAACACGCCGAATCGTGTCGGCTCGCTGGGTTGGTTAAGCGCTGCAGAGATAGCCAAACCCAGTACCATGCGGGTGTCTACAGGATCGATGACACCGTCGTCCCACAGCCGTGCGCTGGCGTAGTAGGGATGACCTTGTGTCTCATACTGGTCTCTGATGGGCTTTTTGAATGCCTCTTGGTCTTCGTCACTCCAGGTTTTGCCATGGGCTTCGAGACTATCGCGCCGTATCTGTGCCAGTACGCTGGCAGCCTGTTCTCCCCCCATCACCGACACCCGCGCGTTAGGCCACATCCACAGAAATCGCGGGCCATATGCACGACCGCACATACCATAGTTCCCCGCGCCGAAGCTGCCGCCGATGATAAGGGTGAACTTTGGCACACGGGCGCAAGCCACGGCTGTTACCATCTTGGCACCGTCTTTGGCGATGCCAGCCGCTTCGTATTTCTTCCCAACCATGAAGCCAGTGATGTTCTGCAAAAAGACCAGCGGAATGTTTCGCTGACAGCAAAGCTCTATAAAGTGGGCACCTTTGAGCGCGGACTCAGAGAACAGAATACCATTGTTGCCGACAATACCAACTGGGTAACCAAGTACACGGGCAAAACCGCACACTAAGGTGGTGCCGTAAAGCTGTTTGAATTCGTCGAACTCACTGCCATCCACAATGCGTGCGATGACCTCACGGACGTCGTAAGGTTTACGGGTGTCATCTGGGATGATTCCGTACAATTCCTTGGCGTCGTATGTGGGATCGATTGGCTCCCGCACAGTGAGCGTGATTGTCTTCTCGCGATTTAGATTGCCGACGATTCGTCGAGCAATGGCAAGCGCATGCTGATCGTCGGACGCATAATGATCGGTGACACCGGAAACCCGTGAATGCACATCGGCGCCACCAAGTTCTTCGGCAGTAACGATCTCGTTTATCGCCGCTTTGACCAGCGGCGGTCCGCCCAAAAAGATAGTCCCTTGGTGCTTGACGATGACACTTTCATCTGACATCGCGGGCACATAGGCACCCCCGGCGGTACACGACCCCATGACCACAGCGATTTGGGGAATGCCTTGGGCGGACATGTTGGCTTGGTTGTAGAAGATGCGGCCGAAATGCTCGCGATCGGGGAAAACTTTGTCCTGTTCGGGTAGAAATGCCCCGCCGGAATCCACTAAGTAGATACAAGTTAAGTTGTTCTGCTGGGCGATCTCTTGTGCTCGCAAATGCTTTTTCACCGTCATGGGATAGTAAGTGCCGCCTTTTACCGTGGCATCGTTCGCCACGATCACGCATTCTGTGTCCATGACTCGTCCAATGCCAGTGATAACACCCGCCGCAGGCACGGGGTCCTTGTACATTCCATAACCCGCAAGCTGTGACAGCTCGAGAAACGCTGAACCCGGGTCGAGCAAGTGATCGATCCGGTCCCTGGGCAAGAGCTTGCCTCGGCTCAGGTGTTTTTTTAATGCTTTATCTCCACCGCCTTGTTTGATCTCAGCAAACCGGGCGCGCAGATCGCTCACTAGGTGTTGCATGATCCTAGTGTTGTGTTGGAATACTTCAGACCGTGGATCTATGGACGTAGCGAGCTGCATCGGTAAGGGCTAACTAAAACGGCGCATGGGATTAGCGGTATAGAGGTGAGACGAGATTCACATTCCCACGGAGAACATCGATTCCAGGTCATGCCGCGAATAAGTTCGAAACGAGATCAATGTCTCGGTCTTTTCAATTCCCTTCAGTTTGGAAATATGGGTGGTGACCAAGTCCGCCAAGTCTTCATTGGATTCCACCCTGATTAATGCGACGAGATCGTATCTTCCGCCTACTGAGTACACCTCGGAAATGCCCGACATTTCGGCGAGACCGGTGGCAATATGGCTGACCTGGCCTCGGCTTACATTGATTAGCACGATTGCGGTAATCATGTTGAAGTCTCCGTTGGTCGCCCGGTCGGTATTCTAGCAGCTACACGCCCAAATCAGCGCCCTAACACAGATTGTCTGAAGGCAATATAATGGGCTTTTAATATTCTGGGACGCTACCGCATGCATCGAGCGAGCGAAAGATACTGGTGATTGATTTCCGAACGGATCCCACACACTACAAACACTGGAAGTTAGACTTCGACGGACCCGTGGCCACGCTGTCTATGGACGTCGATGAAGGCGCAGGGTTGGCGCCGGGGTATGAGTTGAAGCTGAATTCCTATGATCTAGGCGTGGACATCGAGCTTTATGACGCGGTCCAGCGGCTGCGTTTTGAGCATCCTGAAGTAGGGGCAGTGGTCATTACCTCGCTGAAAGATAGGGTCTTCTGCGCAGGTGCCAATATTCGGATGCTTGGGAAGTCGTCACATATACATAAGGTAAATTTCTGTAAGTTTACTAATGAGACCCGAAATGCAATTGAAGATGCGACGGCGCACTCGGGACAGACTTACCTTTGTGCAGTGAACGGGACGGCAGCCGGGGGTGGCTATGAACTGGCGCTCGCAACGGACTACATCATGTTGATTGATGACGGCTCGGCCAGCGTCTCACTCCCGGAGATTCCGCTACTCGCGGTGCTGCCCGGCACCGGCGGCCTTACCCGATTGGTGGATAAGCGTAAGGTTCGACACGATCATGCCGATTTTTTCTGTACCACTGAAGAAGGTGTTCGTGGTAAGCGCGCGGAACAATGGAGGCTGGTCGACGAAGTGGTGCCCAAGTCTAAGTTCCGTGACGTAGTCCGCGCCAGGGCTCTTGCGGCGGCCCAGAGATCGGATCGTCCCCAAGATGTGCAGGGCGTCACACTGACCCCGCCCGCGCGTGAAATCGGCTCGGATGAAATTCGCTATAGCCATTTGCGAGCACACATCGACCGCGACAAGGGATCTGTGTCGGTGATACTCGACGGCCCCCAGTCGGTCCCGTTGCAGGAACTAGACGGTATTGTTGCACAAGGCGCGGAGTTTTGGCCGCTGGCACTAGTACGTGAGCTGGACGATCTGATTCTTCATTTGCGCACCAATGAGCCTGAGCTTGGTACTTTGGTCTTTCAGTCTCGGGGTGATATTGCGCTGGTGCAAGCATATGATCAGTGCCTGACCGCGAATGAGAGGCATTGGTTTATCCGTGAGATTATTCTGTATTGGAAGCGCACCCTTAAAAGATTAGATGTCACATCCCGTAGCATCGTGGCATTGGTCGAACCCGACAGCTGTTTTGCCGGGACTCTGCTTGAGATTGTGCTGGGAGCCGATCGCAGTTACATGTTAGATGGCGAGTTTGAGCACGGTGGTGGGGCGGCGATGGTGCGGCTAACTCCAATGAATTTTGGTCGCCTGCGTGCTATTAACGGGCTCACTCGGTTACAGTCGAAGTACATGGAAGATCTTTCGGCTGTGGAAGCTCTGCGCTCAGTGATTGGGGAAGACTTGAGTGCTCCGGAGGCGGAAGAAAAGAGGTTGGTGACGTTTGTTCCTGACGACATAGACTGGGAGGACGAGGTGCGCATCGCTATAGAAGAGCGTACCAGTTTTTCGCCCGATGCACTCACTGGCATGGAGGCGAGTTTGCGTTTCGCAGGACCGGAGACTTTGGAGTCGAAGATATTCGGCCGACTGAGTACGTGGCAGAATTGGATCTTTCAGCGGCCCAATGCAGTGGGTGAGAAGGGCGCGTTACAACGTTATGGCACGGGATTGAAGGCGCAGTATGACCGCAAGAGGGTATGACGGATGAGCTCGGTAGACTATTCGGCAAGGATTCCTAATAACGTTCACTTGTCAGACAACCGGCGTTTGCGCCGTGCGCTGGAGGCGTGGCAACCCGCTTTCCTTAAGTGGTGGCAAGAAATGGGGCCGATGGAGAGCGGCAATCATGAGGTATATCTGCGCACGGCGGTGAGCGTGGATCGTCAGGGCTGGGCCAACTTCGGCTTTACCCGTTTACCTGAGTACCGTTGGGGCATCTTCCTCGCTGATCAGGAGCCGGACCGCAAGATCGCATTCGGTGAGCACAAAGGCGATAGTGTGTGGCAGGAAGTGCCGGGTGAGTATCGGGCGGCTTTGCGCCGTTTGATAGTGATCCAGGGGGATACCGAACCCGCATCAGTGGAGCAGCAGAGACACCTTGGTCTGACGTGCCCCTCGTTGTACGACTTGCGCAATCTCTTTCAGGTTAACGTAGAAGAGGCACGACATCTGTGGGCGATGACTTACTTGCTACACGCCTATTTTGGCAGAGATGGTCGAGAACAAGCGGATGAGTTATTGGTACGGCGTTCTGGGGACCCTGATAAGCCCCGCATATTGGGGGCGTTCAATGAACGGACTTCGGACTGGTTGTCCTTTTATATGTTTACTTTTTTTACCGATCGAGACGGTAAATTTCAACTTTGTTCATTGGCAGAGTCGGCGTTTGATCCCTTGGCGCGCACCTGCCGTTTCATGTTGACGGAAGAAGCACATCATATGTTTATCGGGATCACCGGACTGTCGCGTATTGTCGAGCGGACTTGCGAGGTGATGCGCGAGCACCAGACCGATGATGTGCGCGAGTTCGGCGCTATCGACCTAGAGATGTTCCAACGGCATCTAAACTTTCATTGCAGTGTGACATTAGATTTGTTTGGTGCTGAGGAATCTACCAACGCAGCATTGAGTTATGCCACGAGTCTGAAGGGCAGATTTCAGGAAACCAAGCTCGACGACGATCATAGGCTGAATCATTCGACTTATCCGGTGCTACAGTGGCAGGACACCAGGTTTGAAAATAGGGAACTTCCCGCACTAAACACGCTAAATGAGCGACTGCGTGAGGATTATGTTGCCGATGTCAATGAAGGCATCGCGCGCTTGAACGGAATTCTAAAAAAACACGGTGTTGATTTTCATATAAAGTTACCCCATCGTGCGTTCAATCGAAAAGTAGGCTCATTCGCCGATTTGCATGTGAGTCCTGATGGCAAAGTGATGAGTGAGCAAGAGTGGAGCCGGCATCAGCATGAATGGCTACCTACTGAGGAAGACAAGGAATACCTTAGATCATTGATGCCGAAAGCGATCACCGTACCCGGTAGGTTTGCTAGCTGGATTGCGCCCCCTTCGAGGGGGATAAACGACAAGCCCATCGAATTTGAATATGTGCGGTTGGGCTAGTTGTCCCGGAGGTATTACTGATCGGAAGTTAGTCATATGAGTAGCTATGCCGAAGTCGATATGAGTGGACCGGCACCTGTGGTGTCAGTACCCCGAGATTACAATGCAGCGAAGGATTTTATCGATCGACACCTCACGGAGGGCCGCGGCCAGCGTGTCGCGCTGATCGACGACGATGGCTCATATACCTACAGCGAATTGGCGGAGCGTGTAAATCGTGCGGGTAACGCTCTGCGCGAACTCGGTGTCGGTATGGAGACTCGAGTGATGATGTGTATGCTTGACGGCATTGCCTTTCCTTCTGTGTTTTGGGGTGCGATCAAGATCGGTGCAGTGCCTATCCCCATCAACACATTGCTCACCACCGAGGATTACGGCTATATGCTCAAGGACAGTCGGGCAGCGGTGTTGGTGGTAAGCGATGCCCTATACCCCAAATTCGAGCCTATTGTTGCACAACAGCCGCATCTCAAGACCGTAGTCGTGGCCGGTAATACGGTTCACGGCCATGCTTTGTTAACTGAGCTCATGGCTTGCGCTAAGTCTGATCTTCACCCCGCTCCCACCACTGCAGATGACATCGCGTTTTGGCTTTACTCGTCAGGGTCGACCGGTGTGCCCAAAGGTGTGTTGCATCTGCACAGCGATTTGGTACACACCGCCGCACTTTACGGTTTAGGGGTCTTGCAGATGCGGGAGTCGGATGTGGTGATGTCTGCGGCAAAGATGTTCTTCGCTTACGGTTTGGGTAACTCCATGACGTTTCCGTGGTATGTGGGCGCCACATCGGTAGTCATTGCTGAGCGGCCGACACCCGATGCCATCATGCGTGCCCTAAAACAGCATCAACCCACAATTTTCTATGGTGTACCGACGCTGTACGGTGCGATCCTCTCGGACAAAGGTAATGATCGCGAAGCCGGTTCGCCCAAACTACGCTTATGCGTGTCGGCGGGTGAGGCATTGCCAGAAGGTGTCGGGAAAGAATGGGAGCAGCGGTTCGGTGTCGAAGTGCTAGACGGATTAGGCAGCACCGAAATGCTACATATTTTTTTAAGTAACCGGATCGGAGATCTGAAGTATGGTACCTCGGGTAAGGCGGTGCCTGGTTACGAGCTTAAGATCGTGGACGAGGGCGATAATCCTTTGAACCCAGGTGAACTTGGTGAGCTATTAGTGAAGGGGTCGAGCGCGCCCCTCGCTTATTGGAATCAGCGAACCAAAAGTCTTAACACCTTCTTGGGCCCCTGGACCCGCACCGGCGACAAATATATCGTTGATGAAGACGGTTATTATCACTACTGCGGTCGCAGCGACGACATGTTAAAAGTGAGCGGCAACTGGGTCTCACCATTCGAGGTAGAATCGGCACTAAGCGCCCACGATCGTGTTCTCGAAGCCGCTGTGGTAGGACAGGCCGACGAACAAAATCTAATAAAGCCTAAGGCATTCGTGGTGTTGAAAGACTCCAATACTGGGTCAGATGCACTGGCAGATGAACTCAGAACATTCGTCAAGAACAGATTGGCCCCTTACAAGTATCCTCGCTGGATTGAGTTTGTTGACAGCTTGCCCAAGACAGCGACTGGAAAGATTCAACGCTTTAAGCTTCGAAGCACATAGCCCGATCGTGTTATTGGTATCGCGGTGAGAGCATGGCACGTTTTCATAAAACGAAATTATAGATAGTCGCGATATGCCGGCTGCCAAGTGCGAGAACCACTAGGGCGGTCCTACTTCACGTTTGCAGGGGTGATCTATCCACCATGGAGCTGAATGAGGCCGTCATCCGTGAACCGCTTCGGCGTTTTATTGCTGAGCGCAGCGGAGCAACGGAAGTGCGGATTGAGAGTCTTCATCGCCTCGGGGGCGGGGCAGTGCAGGAGATCTGGTCCATTGACGCCAATGTGGATGCCACACCACTGGGCTTGGTGATGAAGGCGTCTTCGGCGTCGGCGGGGGTGCCCGACAGCATTACCCGAGAGCAGGAATTTATGGTGCTGCGCGCAGCCCATACGGTGGGCGTAACAGTGCCGGAACCACTGTGGGTATGTACTGATCGGACCATCATCGGCCGGGATTTCTTTATCATGCGGGAAGTCAAAGGCGTTGCTGCCGGACACTTGCTGGTAAGAGACTCATCTCTGGGTGATGCGTTGGTCGAACGACTTGGTCGTGAACTTGCCTATATTCATTCAATATATCCAAACGGGTCGGAGCTCGATTTTCTACGCAGACCGCAGAGTACACCGGCGCAACATTCCATAGACCGGTACCGATCTTGGTTGAGTTACATGGAGTTGCCTTATCCAGGTCTTGAGTGGTGCTTGTGCTGGTTGGACGCCCACGCACCGCGGGCGCCATTCCGATTGACTTTGATACACCACGACTTCCGCACCGGTAACTATATGGTCGATGCAGGGAAACTCACCGGTATCTTGGATTGGGAGTTCTGTGAGTGGGGAGATATCCATGAGGACATTGCCTGGTTCTGCGCGCGCTGCTGGAGGTTCGGCGCATGTGACAAAGAGGCGGGAGGGATTGGCAGCCGCGAGACATTCTACCGCAGCTATGAAGAGGCCAGCGGGCGCACTATTGAGCGAGATATCATCCCGTATTGGGAGGTAATGGCGCACGTTCGCTGGGCGACAATCGCGATACAACAGGGGCAGCGCCATTGCTCAGGCGTGGATCGATCATTGGAATTGGCGCTGACGGGTCGCATGACGGCGGAGCTGGAATTGCAGGCGTTGCTGATGGTGGAGGAAATGTCTGATGCGTGATCGACCAAATGCCTTTGAACTGCTGGATATCGCACGGGAAACGCTCGTACAAGATATCTTGCCCCACATTCCTTCGGAGCGACGCTACCAGATCTATATGGTTGCCAATGCGATCGCAAACGCCGAGCGCGAATTTCGTGCCGGCGATGTTCCGTTGCAGGCTGAGCTTGAACGGTTACGCCAGATCTATGGAGACTCGGTGGATCCACCCGTTGCGGATCGACTGGAAGATCTGTTGTTGAGCTTTAATCGACGGCTGGCGCGTGATATTCGCGCGGGCAGATTGGACGACGAGCGCAAGCATACAGTGCAAGAACACCTGATTGAAACTGCAAAGGCCAGGGTGACGGAAACCAATCCAAAGTTTCTAGATGTTGCGCCTGTGCTCACGTCGCAAAGCACGGACTGAATCCCGGCGTGCCCGGTCAACAGCGGAAACAAAAATGAATTCACACCCCTCAGCCGTGCATTCGGGGTACTTCACCGACACGCTTAGTGAGATCGATCCGGAGGTGGCAGCCACCATCGACAAGGAGCTTCACCGCCAACAGAATCAGATCGAGCTTATTGCTTCAGAGAACATTGTGAGTCGAGCGGTGTTGATGGCCCAAGGTTCGATCATTACCAACAAGACGGTCGAAGGATATCCGGGTCACCGTTATCATGGCGGGGCGCAATTCGTTGACATCATCGAGACGCTCGCTATCGAGCGAGCTAAGGATCTGTTCGCTTGCGCATATGCCAACGTTCAGCCGCACTCGGGCAGTCAGGCC
>JAOTYS010000685.1 GCA_029861795.1 Gammaproteobacteria bacterium
GGAAAATCAGCAGTCCATCGGAGTTCGTCCGGTATGTGCTGCAGCGCATTTCGGAATATGTTGTCCGGATTGAAGACGCTGCCCATTGCTGTCTCCACAAAGCTCTTGCCGAGCCTTTGCTCATATGCGTCCAGCCCTGGTCCGTCGTTCATATCACCAAGAACAATTGTCGGAAGCGGATTCGCTTCAGCCAGCAAATCATCCAATCTTTCACGGAGGTGGGTGGCCTGTGCAATCAGCTTCTTTCGGTTTCCGTAAGAGATCTCCTGAAACCGTGCTAAATCCACCACGTCGAAGATGCCCTTGCTCTTCGAGTGCACATTGATTAAACGAATCCGTTGTGCGTTAGCATCAGGCCCGATGCTAAATACTGCTTCCAAGGGCTTTCGATCCCAGCGGATGCGCTCTTCGACCTTATCCTCGTCAATATCCACGTTCCATGGTTCATAGACGTTGTCTACGTTGTCAACTTCGACAAGCTGAAACGGATCTCGAATGTAAAAAACCAAATTCTGACCACCACGACTCGCACCGCTGACCACTTGATATCCGCCGGCCAAAAAGGTGTTGATGAAGTCTTGATGCTCTGCATCGGCGTTTGCCGCTTCGGATATTGCCAGTACGTCCGGATCGACGCGGTTGATAATGGCGGCTATTGCGTTAGCGCGATCTTCACTGGCCTCCGTGACGGCGTTGTTTTGAAATAGGTTGTTCATCCAGCGGATGTTATAAGCGGCGATTGTATAGTTCGGCATTTGGTCCTCCGGCGGTTGTTACCGTCTTGGGTTAGTGTTGGCTCCTGCAACAATCAATATCTAAGCGATACGCGGGCAAAGCGCCACGAGAGGCTGGGTATGTTGCTAATTCTCGTGGCCGCCCAGCTGCGCTCGCCAAACCTTTCGCGATATTATTAGTGTTTGCTATTTACCAAATATAGTCGAAATTTGAGAAATTTCTATGTCGGTGACGGACGACTGAACAGGCCGAAATCGGGTGGAAAGCAGGCGTTAAAGCCGCTCACCATCTCCTGCCGATTTTCTGCACAAACACCCCATTTTTTGGGCGTGCAATAAACCTATGAGCAAGCCATTCTCCGGCTATGCTCACCGAAATCTACATCGAGGCCGTGCCGGTTGGTTAGTAACCGAAAACTAACTATTACCCAGGCCTAGCGCGCCTATTGACCTGGTCCCCGCAGCCTTCAGCACTTCGACAAACATCCACAGAAAGCCTAAGGGAAAAATGATTGTCTGCAGCACGAAAATTACAATGAGGTTGACGATGTGACTGGCCGCCTCTGCGGCACTTGCCTCGAGTTGCTCCAATCTGGCTGAAACGCTCACAGAACCAAGCCAATCGGCAAAATTAGAATACCACTCTTGTGTGGAACTCTTTATTTGGGAGGGTATATCTCCTATTTCCGAGAGCGAAGGCAGACGATCCATCAGCGACTCATCTGTCGCTTGGGATGATGCTTGGCCATCGCTTTGTGACGATAGGTCGTTAGGTTTAGCCGCGTCCTCAATTTCGACATTCACTTCTTCGATTTTGGCAGAGGTTCCTTCGAGCGCAGCCGTCGCTGAATCATGCTCGGTTAACAAGAACGTGCTGAACATGAAGTTGGTACAGATTATTACTACTGGTACCGCAAAACGGACAAAGATGAGAATTAACGTCACGTTAAGCGTCAACGCGATGTATTTGCTGTCTTTGAGTACCGGTAACCAAACTGAAGCAAGCCAGGCTGCCAAAACAAAAACGAGCAATGCATTTACGCCCCATGAGGATGTGATTTTCAGGAGCACGAGTTGCAGACCAAGAGAACTCGCGGCGACCAGCATCACGCTTGAGAAACGCTCGACCAAATCATTGAGCGGATCGAGAACCTGTCCCGGAGTCAGTATTACGCCGACGCCACCCGGTTCAACAGCAACTTCCGTTCCTTGCGCTACTGAGATGACGCCATTTAAGGCTCGTGCAGCAGTAAATGTCACTAGAGCACGGTTCAGTGATTGCTGTGCATACTGCTCAGATGCGTCATCAACGATGCCACCTATTGCAGCACCTGCGATCACAATGATCAGAACAGTTCGTAGGAGTTTTCTTGGGTCCATAGCAGATACCGTCTAGTTATCAGCGTTGGGACGAATTTCGGCGCAGAGCATCAGGAACCGCATTCATCCTCTATTCGGCCAGATTTGGCCGTCGCTACATTTGGCCCACCCATTCAATAATAGATGATGCTCACCGAAATCTACATCGAAGCCCTACTGGTTGATGAGGAATTGGCGGATCAGGTGTGGGAGTCTTGGTTTCCAGGTGAAGCGGACAATGAATCTGCCTGTATAGCTTGGCTG
>JAOTYS010000175.1 GCA_029861795.1 Gammaproteobacteria bacterium
CAAAGCGAGAGATTGATTGGGTCCCTTGGCGAGATTTTGCCACAGGGAGTGATTACAGATTTCAACGCCGCCGCCCAGTACCTGCCAAGCGTGGCGACGCAGCAGGCGAGGCAGGCCTTGTTACCCTCTGGACCCGAGCTGGCAACACGAATGAAGCGGGCGATGGTCGGGCTGCCGTTTAAAACGGGAATCTTTGATCCATTTCTACGTGATGTGGAAGCGGCACGCACTCAACCGCCACTAACACCCAAGAGTTTGGCATCCTCAGCGCTAGGATTGCGACTGCAGTCGCTCCTGTTTGAGAGTGAAGGTCGCTGGGTGGCTCCCATTTTGCTACACGGTGTAACCAATGCGGAACGACTAAAGACGCTCGCCGGCAAGCGTGATGGGGTAGAGACGTTGTATCTAGATCTTAAGGGGGAATCTACGCGCATCATGGGCGAAGTGATCGATCGGGTGATGGTCTTGTTAGCTTGGGGCGGACTGCTTATCTATGTCGTGCTCGCGGTCTATTTTCGTTCGCCATGGAAACCGTTACGAATTCTAGGTCCCACGCTCGCCGCGGTATTAGCAGTCAGCACGCTGCTGGTGTTTAGTAACACGCCGCTGACTTTGTTTCACCTGGTATCACTGTTACTGGTTATCGGTCTGGGACTTGACTACGCGTTGTTCTATAACCGTCTAGTGGAAAATCAAGACGAATGGTCCACTACTTTCAAAGCATTATGGGTGTGTTGCGTGACAACGGTATTGGTATTCGGGGCATTGTTGTTGTCTAGTACGCCACCGCTACAGGCGATAGGGATGACAGTGGCGTTGGGCGCCGGGTTCTGTCTAGTCTTTGGTGCGATCTGGTCCAGTGCACCGCGCCTGATGCGATCTACTCGGCTAAGTGTTTAGCCCTGACGAATCTCCCTGCCCACACGGACTGGGTTGAGTGTTTGGTCTAGGATGAGAACGTAACATGCACAACAGAGCTTTGCTCTCTCGGGCATTGGCTGTGTGGCTCGGTCTGAGTATCGGTCCACTGGCGATCGGCGGAACATTACCACTATGGGAGATTGGAGCGGGGGGCGGTGGGTTGCGCATTCCGGACTATCGCGGCGCGGACGAGTTTCAGTCTTTTGTGTTTCCGATTATCTATCCGGTCTATCGTGGCCGCATATTGCGGGTCGACGACGAAGGGGTGCGCGGTTTTTTGTTCAAATCGGATCGGCTCAAGTTCGATATCAGCTTGGATGCCGCCATCCCTGTCGACAGCGATGATAACGATGCCCGTGAAGGGATGCCAGATTTAGACGCCACCGTACAGTTCGGGCCATCACTCGAAATAAAGCTGTGGGACGCTCCACTATCGCTGCAGAGAGTGTCTCTAAATCTGCCATTACGTGGCGTGTTTGCGGTGGATGCATCCAGTGTGGATGGCATTGGACTGACTTTTTCGCCTAATATTAAGTATAACCGCACCGTAACGATTCTGGATCGGCAATGGAAGTTGCGGTTGTCTGGTGGTTTGGAGTTCGGTTCCAATCGATTTCACGACTATTACTACGAAGTCAAACCTGAATTTGTAACCCCAGTAAGACCTGCGTTCGACCCCGATGCCGGTTTTGGCGGAACCCGCTTCATTTTCACGTTTAACGGGCGTCATCCAAAAGGAAAGAATTGGATAAGCGTGTTCGCGCGTTACGACCAAATCGACGGCGCGACATTTGAAGACAGTCCCTTAGTACGTCGCAGCAGCGGATTTACCGTTGGGTTCATCTACGCCCACTATCTGTTCCATTCAAAGAAAAGCGTGGCGGTGGAAGACTAACAGGTTGACGATCCCACTGTGTAACTTGGTTTGGTTAGCGCGCAAGCCGGTTTGAGTATAGGTCTATGAAAATCAAGGGTTATCATGCTCACATCTATTTCGACCCGCACACGCGGGCGCGGGCTGCTACGCTGCGTGAGCAGCTGACGCAGTTTGATGTGCAGTTAGGGCGTTGGCGTGATGAGCCCGTTGGTCCGCATCCCAAGAGCATGTATCAGGTCGCCTTCGCCGCGGATGTCTTCGCGCAGATCGTGCCGTGGTTGATGCTCAATCGCCAGGGTTTGGATATCTTGGTACACCCGGAGACTGGTGACGATTTGGGTGATCACTTCGAGCGTTGTTTGTGGTTGGGGAACAAATTGGAGTTGGATCCAAGCGGTTTGTAGCTTTAGCAGTGAAAGTGGGGTCAGAGTCTGTATTCTCTGACGCCACTTCTACCAGCAGAGCGCGAACGCGGGGAAAACCTCCCCCTTCCAGCCTCGCGGATCACACCCCGCTTCCAACACACCGGTGTGCGGGTCACGGCAAGCGGCGAGCAAATAACCTTCGGTCCAATCCGCTGCCACTTCTAAATCATGGCCGCGTCGTGTCAGCTCAGCACGAACGGATTCAACCACACGTGGTTCTATGCGAACACGATTGGCGATGCTGTCATGGGGTGCAAAGAACCCCGGAAAATGTTCGCTGGAAAACTTAGGCGCTTCGATTGCCTCTTGGATAGTCATGTTGAAGATCACTCGATTGAGCAAGAATTGAAGCATCCATTGGTCTTGCTGATCTCCGCCCATGCTACCAAAGACCATCCAGGGCCGTCCTTGATGAAAGGCCAAAGACGGGCTGATCGTCGTTCTTGGACGTTTGAACGGCGCCACGACATTGGGATGGTGATCCGGGGTCAGATAGAAAGTCATTAGTCGATTGCCGAGAGGAAAGCCTAATGAGGCTATCACCTCCGCAGACTTTATCCAGCCACCACTAGGGGTAAAGGCTGCCATATTGCCGTCGCAGTCGATTACGTCCACGTGCACGGTGCCGGGTCCCCAAGCGCCGCCAGCGAGACGGGCCTCAGGCGTAAGCAACGCCTGACCCATCTCGGGGTCTCCGGGTCTGAGCTCCGAACAAGCGTGCTCCGGATCGATGAGTTCTGCCCGCAACTTAGCGTAATCTTTGGATAGTAATTCCACCAGCGGGACTGCGACCTGCTCGGGGTCACCGTAGTATTGTTCTCGGTCGGCAAAGGCGAGCTTTACCGCCTCTATCACCGTGTGCAAATAGTCCGATGAATTATGACTCATGGCTTGCAAGTCGAACTGTTCGAGGATGGCGGCCGCTTGCAACAGCGCGGGTCCTTGATTCCACGGACCGCATTTGAAGATTTTCGACCTGTGGAATTTGATACAGGCCGGCTGTTCCAATCGCGTCTGAAAGCACTCGAGGTCGGAGCGACGCAAAAGGCCATCGTGGTCGCGCGAATAACGATCGATCGTTGACGCCACATCGCCCCGGTAAAACCCATCCAATACCGCTTGCAGACCGCGTTGTCGATCACTTTTTTCTGGTCGTTCCAGATGGACTAAAGCATCAAACATCGACGCCAGCGCTGGGTTGTGCAAAACAGTGCCTTCTACCGGAACTTGTCCTGCCGGAAGGTAGAGATTCGCGCTGCCTGACCAATCTTGCTTAAACTTTGCCGCCAGATCGCGTACACCAAAGTGTTCTTGCGCAATCAGTCCACGGTGCACCGGGAATCCTTCCCGCGCGAGTGTGAGTGCCGGGCCAACGACTTGCGCAAAAGTCATGCGACCAAAATTCGACAGCGCGGTGAGCAATGCGCCAAATGCGGCGGGCACACCCGCGGCGAGGATGCCTTCATCCGGTAGATCACTACATTCGCGTTCACGGTACACCCGCGGCGTGGCGAGTTCCGGTGCAGCGGTGTTGCCATTAACGCTGACCACATCACCACGCTCCACCAGATGGATTAACATCGGGCATTCACCGCCGATGGTATGCATCTGCGGATTCACTACTCCCTCAACAAAGGTGGCCGCCACGGCGGCGTCCACGGCATTGCCTCCGGCCGTCAAGATGTCTTTGGCCGTCTGGGCAGACAGATAGTGCTGGCTGGTAACAGCCCCTCGGGTGCCCAATAGCCGTGGCAGATAAGTGTTTTTATCTGTGGCTCCATTACGAAATGCCCGTGTGCTCATAACACCTATCCCATCAAATTATTCTGTTATCCATCCCATGGTCACCCTTGAGCCGGACTTATCCTACGTTGTTTGAAGCCAGGTTAGATAGTTCGCGTAAGTGAGTGTGCGCCCGCACACGGTCCAACAATCGCACCGTCGCAAGCAGACGTGTCGTTAGCCGGGAAGATAGACCCGTCCCGTTATCTGCGTGCTAAGGCCTCGGCCACCGTGGCTCCGATGGTGGCTACGGATTCTGCGATGATGACCCCTGCTCGTCGTAACGCTTCGATTTTTGTTTCAGCACCACCCTTGCCTCCCGCGATCACTGCGCCGGCGTGACCCATGCGCCGATCTGGTGGTGCATGACGCCCAGCCACATAGGCCACCACTGGTTTTTCTGAGGTTTGGGTGCTGAGATACTGTGCCGCTTGTTCCTCTTCGGTTCCGCCGATCTCACCTACAAGTAAGATGGCTTGAGTTTCGGGATCAGCCAAAAAAAGCTCAATGCTGTCAATGAAATTCATGCCGTGGATAGGGTCTGCGCCGATACCGATGAAAGTGGACTGACCTAGGCCCAGTGCCGTAGTTTGCACCACCGCTTCGTAGCCCAGTGTACCTGAGCGCGACACAATACCAACCGTGCCACGTTTGTGGATCAGCCCAGGCATGATGCCGATCTTGCATTCCCCTGGCGCAATAACCCCCGGACAATTAGGTCCAATCAATCTGGTATTGCTATCGCTCAGCGCATCCTTGACTGTCACAATGTCTAGGGTCGGGATGCCCTCTGTGATACAAACGACCAACGGAAGCTGCGCTTCAATGGCATCGAGTATTGCTTGGGCTGCGAATTCTGGCGGGACGTAGATAACACTAGCATCCGCTTGGGTTGCAGCAACCGCTTCAGCCACCGTATCAAAAACGGGTAGTTTCAAATGCTTAGTTCCGCCCTTGCCAGGAGTCACTCCAGCCACCATTTTTGTTCCATAGTCCATTGCCTGATCGGAATGAAACGTCCCTTGGTAGCCAGTAAATCCTTGGCAGATCACTCTGGTATCTGCATTGACAAGAACGGCCATTAGCGTCTGCCTCCCGCCGCGTCGACGGCACGTGTCGCCGCGTCGGCTAGATCATCAGTGCTGATGAACTCTAGGCGTGAGTTTCGCAACAACATCATTGCGGCTTCGCGAGCGGTGCCGGCGAGGCGAATGATTAGTGGTACATTGATGCCAACATCTTGGGATGCGGTGATAATGCCTTCGGCAATAACATTGCAACGAGTGAAACCGCCGCCCACGGCGTTGACAAAAATCGCTCTGACATCGTCATCCTTAAGAATGAGTTTGAATGCCTCCGCCACCTGTGATCGAGTCGCCGTTGGCGGAAGGTCTAGGAAATTTGCGGGTTCACCGCCGTGGCGCTTGATCAAATCGATGGTTGCCAGGGCTAACCCTGCGCCGGTTACTACACAGCCAATGTGGCCGCCAAGTTTTATGTAATTGAAACCGTGGCGGGCGCGTTCTAGTCGATCCGGATCCTCTTCGGTGTCGTCACGAAGTTTTTCCAGCTCCGGGTGGCGAAACAACGCGTTGTCGTCAAAGCTCATCTTGACATCCAGCGGTAGTAGCTCATTGGAACCCGTGACCACCAGTGGATTGATTTCGATCAATGATGCATCCAGCTCAACAAATGTGTGATAGAGACTGGCAAGTAACTGAACTACGGTATTTTCATGTTGCCCAGTTAAGCCAAGGGCCTGGGCCACTTGTCGAGAGTGTTCGCTTCCCAAGCCGTCTGTGTGATTTATGAGCGTTTTGATGATTTTGTTCGGGGAGCTTTCCGCAACCCTTTCGATTTCCATGCCGCCAACGGTTGAAGCGATGATGGCCACTTGAGCGCTGTCTCTATCAACCAACATCGCTAGGTAAAGTTCGCGATCAATATCGCAGGCTTGTTCAACGTATACTTGGTTTACTTTGCGACCGGCGGGACCAGTTTGGGGTGTCACTAGTTTCATCCCGATCAAGTCGGACGCGTGCTCACGAATGTTTTCCAGAGACTCGGCCGGTCGAATGCCGCCCGTTTTGCCACGGTCTCCAGCGTGAATTTGGGCCTTCACAACCCAGCGTGAACCACCGATCTTGGTGGCGGCTATCTCCGCCTTTTCCGCACTTTCCGCAACATGTCCTTTAGGAATTGTCACGCCATACCTGGCGAGGATTTGTTTGGCTTGATATTCGTGGATATTCATTTAGCTGGGTATGATGACGCGTTGATAAGCCAGTTTACATTGAATGAAGACGGCGTTATCCTTGACTTTGGTATATGGTATACCAAACGTTTTTTCTAACAAAGTTTGATTCTCAAGCTGTAAACCTGGAGGGAGAGATGAAGTCAATTCTGAGAAAGGCGTTATTGCTACCAGCAATATCTGTTTTCGCAATTTTTGCTGTTTTGTCCGTCCCGGCCCACGCGTGGGAACCCAAAAAGCCAGTTGAATTTATCATCATGGCAGGCACGGGTGGTGGTGCTGATCAAATGGCGCGGTTGATGCAGAGCATTATTCAGAAGAATAATCTCTCGTCGCAGCCGTTTATTCCGATCAACAAGCCGGGTGGATCCGGCGCCGAGGCACTTCGGTATCTTAAAGACAATGAAGGAAACGATCATGTGGTGATGATCACGCTGAATAGTTTTTACACCACGCCATTGTTGAATCCTGATCTTGGTGTAGATATCAGCACATTCACTCCTATCGGTCGCATGGCGCTTGATACATTCCTGCTGTGGGTGAACTCAGAGACCGACATCCAGTCCCTTGACGATTATGTCGTTGAGGTAAAAGCAAAAGGTAGGGACTGGAAGATGGGTGGAACCGGTGAAGGACAAGAGGATTCGTTGGTGACAGGAATGCTGCAAAACAAATTTGGATTTGAGGTCACCTATGTACCATTCCCTGGCGGTGGCACGGTAGCTAAAAACTTGATTGGCAAACACATCGATTCAACCGTTAACAATCCCTCTGAGCAGATGGGTTTCTTTGAGGCCGGCCAATCCCGTCCGTTAATGGTGTTGACGCCGGAACGGCTACCGCAATTCCCAGATGTGCCAACGTCGGCTGAAGTGGGTCACCCCGATCTGGTGTATTACATGCAACGCAGCATCAACGGCCCACCGGGGATGCCTGCCGAAGCGCAAGAATATTACATCAATCTATTCAAGCAGCTGTTTGATTCGGCCGAGTGGCAGGAGTTTTGCGCAAGCGACGGTATCTTTTGCGAAGAATGGCTGGCCGGGGATGAGCTGGCTCAATACCATGCCACCGAGAAGGCAAAGCACGAGGAGTTGCTAAAAGGAATGGGTAAAATCTAAGGAGACTCCGAATAATTCATCAGTGAATTTTTGGAGTTCGCAAAACAAAAAAGGACCTTTGTTTTCCCACGTAATCGACCACTAAAGTGATCGATTACGCTGGCATGTGCTTGTATTAGCGGAAACTCTGAAACATTCAGAGTTTCCGCTAATCATTTCAACTCTGTTCGAACATCGTAGGGGAGGAGCTGCATGAAAGTTCGCGCCGCCGAGCTGATGATGGCAGTGCTCATGGGGCTCCTCTCTATTTGGTTGATGTGGAAGAGCGCCGAACTTCCCATCGGATGGCTAGAGGGCCGAGGACCGGGTGGCGGTGCGTGGCCGTTTTGGTTAGCGGCGGTGATGTTGGGGTGTTGCGTCATTACTGTCGTGCGGTGGTTTATACGTAAGACGCCGGAATCTCGTTCTGATGCCGAGTACATGGATCGTACCACGCGGCGAATCAATTTCATTACCGTGGGTTCTCTTGTCGCGATGCTGGTGCTAACACACGTCATCGGTATGTATTTTGCGATGATGTTGTTTTTGTTGTTCTATATTCGTTTCATCGGTCGCCACTCATGGCTGCTGACCGGCGTACTGTCCTTGGGTCTCCCAGTCTTCACGTTTTTATTCTTCGAAGGTTTGTTGAAAATCATTTTACCGAAAGGTTATTCGGAACCACTTTTCTATCCGATCTACAGGCTCATTTTCTAATACACAATCTAAGAGCTGACAATGGAGATTCTTGATCCGCTGATGCAGGGTTTTGCAACGGCCCTGTCCCCGCAAAACATTATGCTCATGATGCTGGGGTGCATCATTGGACTTTTCGTAGGCGCCATGCCCGGTCTTGGTTCCGTCAACGGTGTTGCTATCTTACTCCCTGTTACGTTTTTGGTACCGCCGACCGGTGCAATTATCTTCCTCGCAGCGGTCTACTACGGTGCCATGTACGGCGGTGCCATAAGTTCCATCATGTTGGGTATACCGGGTGCATCCACTGCGGTAGCCACTGTATTTGATGGCCGACCATTAGCCATGCAGGGCAAAGCGGACTTCGCACTGGTGGCCGCAGCGGTCGGGTCTTTCGTTGGTGGTACGATTTCGGTCATTCTGTTCACATTGTTCGCCCCTCCGCTGGCTGATTTTGCGCTCAAGTTTGGTCCTCCGGAAGAGTTTGCATTGATGATGTTGGCATTCGCGACCTTTATCGGTTTGGGCGGCGACGACATCCCGAAGACGGTTTTTTCTATTGCGATCGGTTTAGTACTCGCGGCGGTCGGATTGGACGAAGTATCGGGTAAACCGCGTCTAATCTTTTTCGACCTTCCGGGTTTTTTCCACGGCGTTAATTTTCTGGTACTAGCCATCGGCATCTATGGCATCGGCGAGATATTGTGGACCTTAAAAACCAGCAAGGGT
>JAOTYS010000176.1 GCA_029861795.1 Gammaproteobacteria bacterium
GGTATGATATCTGGGTTACCTCAATACCAGCGATGGCCTCAGGAATGCCCTCTCCACCTATGCCCCTATTGATAATCAACTTTGGAATCTCAAGGGAAAAATAGACAAACGGCATCGATATAGCAGTCAGAACTATGACATGGATCTGACCCTTCAGAGTATGCGAAAGGATGTAGCGGTAGAGTGACTGTTCCATTCGTTAAGCTGGGCGTCGCAAGAGTGCTTTAGAGGTTGTTCTTGGTTGTAGGACGTGGTTGGTTTGCTGGCTGCATCATGTTCTGAATAGATGGGTTAAGATGATATCATTTTTTGTGCTGCGCGTTATCGAAGATGTCAGTATGTTACGTACTTAAAGGTTACCCGAGACTTTCGGAGACCTTTATCTCACAAGAGATATTGGCTCTAGAAAGAACGGGTCTTGATCTGCGACTTATTTCATTGCGTCATCCTACAGAATCGATGACTCATCCGATTCACTCTTGCATTCGCGCATCGGTGACATATCTTCCCGAATATTTATATCAAGACCCTGCGCGCGTGGTACGTGCATGGCATAAGGCGCGCAGCCTGCCAGGCTACCGCATCGCACGTCGCAAATGGTTGACTGATCTATTGCGAGATCCGAGCGCCAATCGAGTCCGACGGTTCGGACAAGCATTAGTGCTGGCTGCGGAATTGCCAAGTGACGTCCAGCATCTCCACGCGCATTTTTTGCATACGCCAGCATCCGTGACGCGATACGCGAGCCATATGGTTGATATACCCTGGAGTTGCTCGGCCCATGCTAAGGACATTTGGACCACTCCCAAATGGGAAATCAGGACAAAACTGAAAGAGTGCAATTGGGTGGTGACCTGCACCATAGCGAATCTAAGCTATCTGCGCTCGCTTAGTCCGGATCCAGATCGCATCACCCTGAGCTACCACGGGCTGGACTTTGATCGTTTCCCTCCCCCTGCCGAGTGTCGCTCTGCCCAGCGCGGGGCCGATCCGTCAGCTCCGGTGATTATGCTGTCGGTAGGTCGGGCAGTAGAGAAGAAAGGTTATGAATGTCTTCTTGATACACTTGCCGGGCTTCCACAAGATCTAGCGTGGCGGCTGGTTCATATTGGTGGTGGACCCTTGATGGACAAGCTAAAAGCTCAGGCCACCGCTTTGGGAATCGAGGATCGCATCAGTTGGCAAGGTACAGCGGCCCATGACCAGGTGCTGACGGCATACCGATCGGCGGATCTTTTTGTGCTCCCTTGCCGCATAGCGAAGGACGGAGATCGTGATGGTCTGCCAAACGTACTGCTTGAGGCTCAGAGTCAGAAATTGCCTTGTGTCAGCACTAGGATATCCGGGATTCCCGAACTTATTGAAGATGAAGTCACTGGTTTGCTAGTGGAGCAGCAAGACATCGATGGACTGAGGCGCGCGCTTTATCGCCTTATGAGCGACCCAGAATTGCGGGTGCGACTAGGAAACGCCGGCTATCAACGTGTCCGCAAAAAATTTTCGCTTCCATCGGAGATCAGGAAACTTGCACGAAAGTTTGATTTAGCGAAAGTGACCCCCCTGAGGCTAACTGCCGGATAAACCATGGCGAGATCTAGGTATCCATGCTCGACTCCGCCTGAGATGTACATAAGTCCAGAATGACAATGGTTCGCATTGCGATGATTCGACACGGCCCCACCGAGTGGAATGACATCCGTAGGATTCAAGGCCAGACCGACATTCCGCTTAGTGCACGTGGACGCCGTTTGGTCTCCACTTGGTCAGTGCCAGCCGAATTCGATGACTTTGACTGGATTGTGAGTCCCTTACAACGGGCAATAGAAACGGCGAGAATACTAACTTCGACGAAGATCATCCCGGAGCCAGCACTAAAGGAGATGCATTGGGGGCAGTGGCAGGGTCAGACTATTGAGGATATTCGCAAACTGCGACCCCACCAGCTCAATCAAAACGAGGCCCGCGGCATTGATTTTGAACCTCCGGGTGGTGAAAGCCCTAGGTTAGTCCAACGACGCTTGAGCAGGTGGTTCAGCGATGTAAGAAACCGCAATCGCTCGGTGGTCGCTGTGACACATAAGGGCGTCATCCGTGCGACATACGCACTTGCTACCGGCTGGAATATGATCAGCGATCCTGCCGTGGAACTTAATTGGTGTTGTGCGCATGTTTTCCAACTCGACGATAACGCTTTGCCGTCGTTGTTGCACCTTAACATTCCATTGTCAAATTATGATTGGTCAATGAGCTCCGGGATCTGATTCTATGCTTTATAAGTTTCTTAGACGCACAGCATACAAACTCGGTTACGACTTTTCGCTGCGAAAACTACCTCAGTACGCTGCTCTCAAACGCGAACTGAAGATTCCCCGTGACTTGGAGCCAGAGTTTGTGGATATCTATACGAGATGTAAAGATTTTACTTTGACTTCGGTAGAACGGATGTATGCCTTGTATCAGGGTGTCAAACACATCCATGCTCACAATATTCCAGGCGATTTGGTGGAATGCGGAGTATGGCGGGGCGGAAGCTGTATGGTAATGGCTTTGACTCTATTGAGCCTTGGGGACCAGAGTCGCAAGATATACTTATATGATACTTTTGCTGGAATGACACGACCTGATGAGGTCGATATTCATTTGCGTGATGGCTCTGAGCAAATTTCCCGCTGGGAGTTGTTTCAGCAGCAAGATCATAACGAATGGTGTTATGCACCGTTACAAGATGTAAAGCGTAATCTCATTTCTACTGATTATCCTCAAGACTCAATCATTTTTGTGGAGGGTGACGTGGAATCCACCATACCAGCGTGCGCTCCTGATAAAATCTCTCTATTACGACTCGACACAGATTGGTTCAAGTCTACCTACCATGAGCTTGTACACCTGTTTCCACGATTAAGTCGGAATGGGGTACTCGTTGTGGACGACTATGGCGCCTATGAGGGATCGCGCAAGGCGGTGGACCGCTATTTTTCAGAGCAGCACCAGAGTATTTTGCTCCATAGAATAGATACCGCTGGGCGCATAGGTATTAATGCCTGACTTCACCGATGTCGATGCAAGCCCGAACTAAGTCAGGACTTGTGTGTTAAGTGAGCTATATCCTGGGCAATATCCGGAAACTTTTCGCCGAATATCTCAGCACCCCAAGATATTCGAGCTTGCCCACGCGTGTGCGTGCAGCGATACGGAGTCAACAGCAGGCCAGCGAGATACTTATTGGTTGGATTCAACTAGGTGTGTTAGCGCTGTTTGCGTCGCTCTATGCTGTAGCGCCCAAGACTTTTTCTGATCAGATTGACTTCGCCCCTGTGCCTTGGGCATTAAGCGTGTATTTTCTGTTTACGCTCTTTCGTCTAGTTGGTGCCCACAAGAATCTCCTGACTAATTCGGTACTTTATTTGTCTGTGATTGTGGATATGTTTTTGCTTTACGCGTTGATCTGGAGCTTTCACGTACAATATATGCAGCCACCTTCGTTCTATCTGAAGGCCCCTTCACTACTCTATGTTTTTATATTCATCGCACTGCGCGCGTTACGGTTCGAAGCTCGATTTGTGATTTTTACCGGTTTAATTGCCGCTGCAGGATGGCTGCTGATGGTCTGGTATGTGATCGCCATGGATCCGTCCGATCCCATGATTACGCGGGATTATGTGGAGTATCTGACGTCCAACAGTGTTCTCGTTGGCGCAGAAGTTGATAAGGTCATTTCCATTCTGGTTGTTACTGCAATTTTAGCGATTTCTATCAGTCGTGGACGACAGCTTCTGGTTCGGTCAGTAATCGAAGGCACTACCGCTCGTGATCTTTCCCGTTTTGTGCCGACGCAGGTTGTGGAGCAAGTAACCCATGCAGACCATAGACTTGAAGCTGGGGAAGCCGAAATCAAACAAACTACTATTTTGTTTGTGGATATCGAGGGATTTACGTCGCTCAGTGAGTCTATCTCGCCGGAGCAACTTATCAGAACACTCAACGAATATTATGCTGCGGTCGCCGAGCCCATTAGAAATCACAATGGCGTCATTAATCAATTTCAAGGAGATGCAATTTTGGCGACATTCAATTTGTCTGAACATCAGGGCGACCACGCCACAAACGCTGTAAAGGCGGCACTTGATATTCAGAAAATTCTTAAGGATAGGACTTTCGGAGAAGGATCTAGATTGAGATCGCGTATAGGAATCAACACGGGGACTGTGGTAGGAGGTCTTGTGGGTACGCCCGACCGTCTAAGTTATACGGTACACGGTGATGCTGTGAATATCGCGGAACGTTTAGAGAAGCTGAACAAAGAATATGGAACAAGAATTATCGTATCGGATGATACCTGCGAGCTGGCGGGCCGACAGTGTTTTTCTTTCAAAGAGCTAGGTGAGGTGAAAATTCGTGGTCGACAAACACAAACACTGATCTATGAGTTACCAGTCGAGTAGCAAAACGAATCCGTCGCTATAGATATCCCGCTTTACGCAAATTAGTCAGGGCACGTGATAAGTTCGCCTGTGCAGTGGATTCGTACCGCTCACGGAAGAATTCGGTGTGATACAGAGTCGGCTGGTCTGCCAGAGATTGCATGAACTTCGCACGATTTGAATAGAACTCTTTGTCGGGTATATGGGCATACTCTTGCCGAATCGCATCACTATCTCGCTTGAATTCTGCGTGTGGTAATCCAAAACTGGATAAATCGATATCCACCACATATTTCTCATCCTCTGATCCAGGCGGGTCGACGTGTCTGGTTATCAGGACCAATTCACATACTCTAGCGATGAATTCTGGATTTATCAGATCGACGGCGTTATTTCGAAATAACTCAGCACTCTGTAGTTCATTGTCTTTGGCATGCAAATCGTATACGGCATCGTGAAACCACATCGCCATCTCCACCGCATCCGAGTTGTCCATAAGGTCACGGGCTAGATCGAATTGGGACAGACAATGGCTAATATGGTCACAATTATGGTACCGACGATTCGGTTCGGAGTAACGAGTCACCAGGTCTTGATATAGATCTGATGGATCGATCTGCCTCGTTGAGATCATGCATCTTCGCCAAAGCGCGACAAAACGTTCTTCATTCATAGCGACATAGAGGATCTATTGGCGCTTTGGCGATCTAGCATTAAATGACTCTCACGAGTGCTCCATCCCTTGAACCTTTGCTCTAAGCTCCTCATACCTATGGTGCGTCGCAACCAGTTTTTCGCTCAATTGACGCATGACGTCTAAGGCTACTTCTGGATTTTCGCTTATGAGTTTTAGGAACATTTCATCCTTGATACGCATTGCCTTGAGTTCACCTTTGGCACGCAGAGTAGCGTTTCGTGGGGAATTTGTTAAAACGCCAAGTTCACCAAACAGTTGATTTTTTCCCAATTTCGCAGTCACCACAGTATCAGCGTCCGCGTCCATCAGTACTTCGACCTCACCGTCGGTGATTACATAGGCAGAATCCGCGGGCTCGCCCACGTGGCAAAGTATTTCTCCGTCACGAAATGTTAGTATTTCACTGGCAAAAGCCAACAGCTTGAGCTTTGCTGTCTCAAGCTTGGAAAACATTGGGATCTGGCGAAGCAGTTCCGCCTCTTGATAGAGCTCCAATGCTATGTTCCTAGTTACTTGCCATCAGGAAACAAAGAGTCTGTTTAACTGTTCGATCTGACCCATACTACACAGTTTAGTCGCACCCGTTTGGATTTGCCCGACCACTGTCTAACGGCTGTCGCGGTACCCTCTGAACATTCAGCCACTATAATGTATCATTACTTGCTTGTGTGCGAACATAGCTTACGGGAGTGAGGCCTGAAAAGCGGTGAAATTATCAGATCAAACGTACCCCTGGTCCGATGATTCCGATCATCATTCGGATCTCTCATACCTGCTGACCCCCGCCGCACAGACGCGCTACGTTGTGGCCGCGCATTTTGTTAAGGGCTGTGAGCATATAGTAGAAATCGGCGGGTTTAAATCGCCGATCAGCGGCTTTCTGACATACACTCCGAAAAGCGTGTTAGTGCTGGATCCACTCATCAAGGAGTACCATGCGGACCGGCTCAAAGGGTTGCCGTGCAGGGTGGACCACGTCGCTGTACCGTTTCAGGAGTACGCAATTGAGCTGCGAGATTACACATATGGGCTAGTTATACTCGGAGTGTCGATTAAGCACTTCAGTGACGACGAACAGATACAAAACGCACAGTGGGCAAAACTAGATGACCTGGTAAAACGCGCCACCGTGACTGTGCTTGAGTGCTCTCTCGGCTGGCCACGCAGTGTCGACGCGGCCAAGCGTTTGACCGATCTCAGCGAGATCACTACTACATTACAGTTCGATTTAGATCTCAGTGGAAATCCCGGTATGAATGCGGAGCAGTCGAGACGGCGATTTTTTGTGCTTCGACCATCCCGCAATGTTGATCCTGATAGGTAGGTGAATCGTATGCCCACGCCAAGCCAACATCGGCCAGAGCCAATGCATGTCACCATCTCAGACAAGGATGAATACTACCGTTTTGTGCTCGAAGGATTAGCAAGGTATCTAGAGGTTCCATTTCTCGACGACTTAAATCGCACCATAGCCAAATATCCGCGCCCAGATCTTCCAAATGCTCTGAGCAAGAATCAGGTTGCCAGTAAGAGATGGCTTATGGAAGAGCTCCACCAGGCTGTTGGACCAAACTTGGGAGTAGTCTACATCTTGGGTGGCTGGTATGGCTTCTTAGGTGCGATGTTACTTCATGATAATCGATTTTCCATTGACCAGATCATCAGCGTCGATCTGAATCCTACGTGTCAAGAAGTAGCGGAGTCGCTGAATCACACCCATGTTTGTGCACAACGCTTTCGTGCACTTACGGCCGATATGTGCGAATTGGACTATGGTGGGATCGCTGACACCACGCCAGCTCCTCGCAACCCGATGGCATCACCCGATGTCGTCATCAACACGAGCTGTGAGCATTTAACGTGCTACCACGAGTGGTATCAGCGAGTGCCTGGTGGAATGACTGTGGTGTTGCAATCCAACAATGATTTCGACTGTCCCGTTCACGTCAACTGCGTTCCTGACCTTGAGGCGTTCAAGCTGCAATCGCCGTTGTCAGAACTTCTGTTTGCGGGCACTCTACGGCATAAACATTACGATCGATTCATGCTAATTGGGCGGAAATGATCTGCGTTGCAGTGCAATGTCCCTAGCAAGTATCAGTGGCGTGCCGTATTCGCTCGGCAATGAACAATGCGCTGCTACGTGCCCCATCGAAACTAAATCCGCTCGTCGGCGCTGTGGGTGATTCCATGGCGCATTCCATGGCTTTCGCCAGACGCTCTGGTGTAAGTTCCTGCTCCCTCACCACTTGCACCAGTCCACGCTTGGCGAGCGCTGCCGCCCTTTGACTTTGCTCCGTCTCTCCGTTGCCCACAAAAGGCACAATCACCGCCCTCGATTGGGCCTGTAACAATTCTACAACTGTGTTGTAGCCCCCTTGGGAGACGGACAGCTTGCAATTGCTTAGTAAGCACCGAAAATCTGGTCGACTGTGCTCCACTGTTACACTGTTTGGTGCCTTAGCCTTTAACTCCGCTACCTTGTAGGCAGGTGACTGACTACCTACTAACATGTCCCAGCGGGAGTCACGCCAGCGCGTAAGGGGGCGGGCCTGCAATGCTGTTTCGAGCAGTCGAGTACCCACTGCCCCACCACCCGCAGACACTAATACATCTGGAGCATCAACGCTGTCACATGAATTCTCCGTCTCGGCTACCACGAACCCAGTGTAGTGAAGTTTGTCCGCTATCTGATGGGTGTCCGGGAAAGACTCCGAGAAGTCCATAAATGTCGGGTCGCCATGGACCAGCACTGCGTCGAAGTAGTGCTGCACTAGTTCCACTGTATCCTTGATCCGTTTTGAATCCGTGCGTTGTTGTACGATATCTCTGACTAAAGACATGATCAACGGACGTGGTAACGAAGCCCTGGCTCGCTCCAATAGCGGGTCTAGCTCAAATCTCATCTGACGTCGCCCAAAGGGGAACGACTCTAGTAACAAGGCGTGGGGTTGGAGCGCATCAAAGGCCGATAGCAGCTGTTTCCTTCTATGGGTTCTCCAGTGATTATCGATTGGATGGCCGTCAGCATTTACTAGGATCTTAAAACTCGCATCACGGCTCCGAACTGGCGGCAGTTGAATCAAGGGGACAGAACCGAGATCCAAATCGTTCTCAGGCATCCCGCCACTAATCAGAGTCACGTCGAACCCTGCCCTGCACAGAGCGCGTGCAATTAACCCTGCCCGCCTTAGATGCCCTACTCCGAGTAGATGTTGGACGTAGATACATACCCGGTGGCTTTGGGCGGGGCGCATCGGATAAAGCGCAGCGGTAGCCAGTGACGCTCGGGTTGACCCTTTTGTTACTCTACGGATCGCTTCAGAGGAACCTGCAGATTGGAACGGACGATATGACGTTCTGCTAGCTCGTTTACTTTTTCTAATCCATTGAGCAATCCAGGAATGGCGGCCTCTGAGGGAAGTTTTTGGTGAGGTAGTTTATGCAATGCCTCGATCATGGTGTTAGTGTCCCTACGAGTATCGGATCTAAGTACTTCTACCAGACCGAAATTCTGCGCAGTAGTCGCACGAACAAGTTGCTCCCGTCTTGGATGGGTCCGTGGAATTAACAAGGCACGCTTATCTAGGGAAATTATTTCGCAGAAAGTGTTATAACCGCCCATCGCAACTATTGCGCAGAATTTCGGTCTG
>JAOTYS010000686.1 GCA_029861795.1 Gammaproteobacteria bacterium
GAAAGCTGAAAAGAGCCCAGCCATCATTCCGCTGCCGACGCAAGCTGTGATCAGAACCCATTCTAGAATTTCGGATGAACGTTCCATGACGCCTAACGACAGGATAAGCTACGTGGCGGTTCTGGCTCGGGGTCTGTACAAGCAAGCGCCGCGACAGGTTCCCACGTCAGCTTCATCTTCTTGTTAGGCAGATGTTGAACTTCAGGCCTGCTCTCTGACAAAGTTCACGTCCCAATTGGTTTCTTATATGGAGGCGCACCCTCAGGTAGGCCGGCACTACTAAATTGCTCGTATTGCGACAAACCATCTTTAATTTCATGCCAGGAGATGCGCTCCGATACCCAAACATGCCTGTCGGGAGGAAGCTCCTCGGGCTGATCAAAGCTCCCGAGATGGATGTATATGTCTTCAGGGTAGTCTTGATTCTCGTAAAAAAGAGGAGAGCCGCAAGTTCCGCAAAAGCTTCGTTTCACAGCTGATGTGGCATCGTAGTAAAGCGGAAGACCATCAAGAATTTCGAATCCGTTTTGCCGGAAGCCTGCTAAAACCGTCACAGCGCTGCCGCTGCTCTCCCTGCAATCATCGCAGTGACAATACTCGACCATGACGGGAGGTCCATAAACTTGGTAGCGAATCGCACCACAACCACATCCGCCGTTATACAATTTCTTTTCTGTCATAGAAATTCCTCGTGATCCGCCTAACGCTCCGCATCAGCGGCACATTGCTGCGAGCGAAGCGAGCGGTAATGTGTCCGACTGCATACGCTTGTTACGTGGCAAGCGTGTACATGTAAACTGTTTATTTTCTAACGCCGACAGTCAGAAGGTACTGGTAAGTCAACGCGACGCCCAGATCTGTGCTGAATCCGCCTATCCAAGACTCAAAGGCAGACTTCAGCTCCGATCGTCGTTCAGTGTCCAAGGCTTGTGCAGTCGCTCTAATTGGGCCAAAGCCGTCTTCGTAGACCCTCCAAGCGTCTTCGGGGCTGGCAACACGATGAGTTAATTCTCCATTTTCGTGGCCCAACTCAAAAAATGGGCCGAGAGCATCCTGCAGCCATGCGGCATCGCCCCAATTAAATGGCGACGGAGGCGGTGAGGCCTGTTGCGGTGGGGAGGGCATAAATGGCGCGACGACCTGGCGTAACTTTACAGCTGTGCTTTCGGGAAGCCAGGCAGCAATAGCAATACGGCCGCCGGGGCGAACAACCCTCGCCAATTCACTGATTGCAGCCTCTTGATTACTCGCAAACATTATTCCGAAAGTAGAAGCTGCCGCATCAAAAGAAGCATCTGTAAATGGCAGTTTTTCGGCGTCGCCTAATTGCCAGTTGATCGACAGCCCTTCTTCATCGGCAAGCAGACTTGCGGCATCCAGAAGACCCTGCGCGATATCAACGCCTGTTACATTGGCACCCGATCGACTGATATGGCGGGCGGTCAGACCCGTTCCGGTTGCGATATCCAGAACTCGCTCATCGGTTCGTGGGACGAGACGCATCACACAATGCCGAATACCTTCTGAAACCCCGCGGCTAATCTCATCGTACGCTCTTCCGCCGCTGCTCCACATGTCGGCGACCTTTGCATTCTTCTCGAGTACAACCCCATCGTCATTTGAGTTCATAACACAACCTCCTTGCAATTAAGCAATATGAGTGTGAATGGCCGGTCTAAAAGATCTGCAGTGTTAAAAGAATTTGCACATGAGGATGGTCAGGTTTGCCAGTGGCCGCTTGTCCCGTAGAACCTTGTCACATAACGTTGAATTCACCGGCGTTTGATACGTGGTGCGGTTCTGCGCGGAGCGCAGGTTCGCGCCACGGGTCGAATGTCCGAGTGCAACGTGGTGTGATACGTCATTTGTTAGATCGTCCTAGCCAATCCAGGGCGAGATTTTCAGCCAATTCAATTTCGGCTTCAGTTAACTCTTCGGCAACTAACTCAAGATGTTTTTTCATTAAAGAATTTCCACTCGCAAGCGCGATTGAGAGCCACTTATACGCTTGTGTAGAGCTCTTTGACACCCCTGCACCTTGGAAATACATGAACGCTAGATCATGTTGAGCCAAGGAATGTCCTTGTTCCGCAGCAGATCGATACCACTTAACTGCCTCAGCGTTATTAGAACGCACACCCCAGCCGTTGTCATACATTACACCAAGCTTATATTGTGCATCCCCAAGACCCTGAACCGATGCTTTTTTGTACCACTTAATTGCCGCAGCGTCACTCGGATCTACAACTCGACCATATTCATACAACTCACCAAGTTGGTATTGAGCTGTCGCGACACCCGATATAGCAAGTTGTTCTATATTTGCGACGGTTTGTTCATCTTT
>JAOTYS010000687.1 GCA_029861795.1 Gammaproteobacteria bacterium
TCCTCGCTTGAACCGATATGCGGCGAAGTCGCTTCGATCAATCGTGAATACTTTCTTGAGACGTTCGTTTTCTGCGGTCACGACCAGGGAGGCGTCGGCTAGATCCATCGGATTGTCTGCATATTTGATCATTAGCTCGAAAGCACGGCTAAGCAAGTCATCATCGAGATACCAGACCATCAGCCCCCCCTCGGATATGAAGTCCATCAGTCGTTGTGCGCCGAGGCTACCCGGCGAGAGAAGATGAAAAGCCTCCGTAAGCACCGGAGTCGTCGTGCCAAGCGGTTCCGCAATAGACTTCAATATGCTAACGCACCGCTCATGCGACCCGTCCGCCGCGTCGAAAAGCGCGACCAGCGGTCCCGTGTCGACCAGTATCATCTCCCGTGCTTCTTTTTGATAATGTCCGCCACAGCAGCCTTGGCGTCCCTGGCCGGCGCCCGTGCGTAGCCGCCCTTGCCCAGATCAAGCTGCCGATAGATGTCGTAGGGTTTCCTGGCAGTTTCTTTCAGCGCTTTGGCCCGGTATGCAAGAACGCCTCTCTTGAGCACTTCCGACACCGAGAGGCCGGTCATCCTGGTCAGCTTCGCTAAGGTCTTCTCTGTGTCTTCATCCAGCCGTACGGATCGGGTTCCCATGGGTGTTCCTCTGCAAAGTCGTAATACGAAGTGTATTACAACAGAGGGCTTTCTTCAAACTTTGCGAAGATGCTTCGTCCAGCGTGCGTGAATTCTGCGTGAATGAGTCCCGCACAGTCCTGCCTAGTGCTGCAATTCATGCAACGGACACCCCGGTAACTTGTTGAACAATATAGCTAATGGCGCTGACCCGCCCGACTGAAAATCCGCGTGTCAGTACTTCGATTGACTGCGGGCCGCAAGCGGCCCTTGCCCTCGCTTCGGTCGGGTTGCTACGCATCGCTAGCCGGTTTCGCGGGCTGGTCCGCCCCTAGCCACCTTCCTAAGCAATCTTCTCCAACACTCTCGGATGCTTCTTGGCGATACGCAATAGCGTGATTGCTGCGCCGCGCGGTGAGCGTCGGCCTTGTTCCCAATCCTGTACGGAATCAATCGACACGTTGAGAAGTTGCGCGAATTCCTTTTGAGTGAGGTTGACCGACCGTCGTGCGGATATGGCGAGTAGTTGCTCAGGCGTATGAATTCGGCCCTTTTCCCGAGCTTTATCTGCTTAACGGCTTAAAGCAGTTCAGCACCCTCGGCACTCATCTTCTTCTTCCTAGTCACGGTCAATTACCTCTTTAATCATCCTCAGTTCGTGCGCTGGGATAGTGCAGGGAGTTACGCACTCAACACAGGTAATTCAAATAGCGGAAAAGGTCAAGTCAGTTCCTAAAGTGATTCAGCACTATATACTCACCGTGAACTGTGACACCAGGAGTATCATAAGCTAGTAGCGGCTATGGAACAGAGTATTCCTTTGGTAGTCTAGCTTTGGGGGGCGAATCTGTTAGATTGTATAATGGTACCTTTGCTTGAACCAAACTGTTGGACAAGTACATGCGAACTGGCATTGAAGAACAGTTAAAAATTGCCCGAAACTATATAGCATCTGGAAAGATTCCAGCCGCTATAAACATAGCGAATGATTTTGTCAAAAAGAACCGTACGAGTCCAAAAGGCTGGTTACTGCTCAGTGAAATCAACGTTGCCGGTGGCAATATCATCAATGCATTGGAAAATGCAAAGAAATCCGTACAGCTGGATGCCTCATGGCCTCCGTCTCTGGCCCAACTGGCCCGCTGTTACATGTTGAGTGGACAAAAACGACAGGCGGGCGATACAGCAAGAAGGGCAGCTTCATACGATCCGGAAGACGCTGAATCCCTTGATGCACTGGCGGCGGTTTTGACCTACTGCGACGAACAGCAACTGGCCCTGACCCTGTCTGAAAAGGCGGTACGGCAACAACCCGGCAACCCATGGTATCGATATAACCTGGCGACAATCCAGAGAATGCTGGGAATGCTGGGGGAGGCCGAAGCGAATTGTGACAAGGCAATTAAATATAACCCGGATGATTTCCGTGCTTATCATGTTCGGTCCGATTTACGCACCCAGACCAGGGAAAATAACCATATCGATCAACTTGAAAACAGGCTCGCGGCCGGTGTCAGGCAATGGCGAGGGGAAATGATGTTGAATTTCGCCCTGGCAAAGGAAAAAGAGGACATGGAAGATTATGAAGGATCATTCCAGAATCTGAAGAAGGCGTGTGAACTACAAAGGAGTCATCTTAAATACCGGGTTGCAGATGATATCGAAACTATAGCGAAAATTGTTTCTACATGTACAGTTGATGCCTTTGCTAACGCTCAACGA
>JAOTYS010000688.1 GCA_029861795.1 Gammaproteobacteria bacterium
GTTGGTATTTCAATCGCATGCTTCCAGCCCGTAGGATCGATAAAGAAGAAAACAAAGTCGTTCTGACCACACCACTCCAATATCTCGTCTCGTAGCTCATGGAATGAGCCATGCTTTGCTTCTGCAGATATGCCGTCCCGATCTTTGCTTTTGAGAAAAGACTGAAGCTTTTCGTAGGCTTCGTTGTTTTTCTCTACAAACAATGCACGAAACTCGATATGTCGGTTGAGGTTGCGTAGGCTGTTGCGACATTTGCTCATGACAAGGAAGGAACGTGCAATCGATGTTCCAGACAAATTGTCGTCCTCTTCTTGCCACGGACCTGCAAAACAATCGACATAACATATTCTCGGTTCATGCTGACCGATTATCATAAACAGCTTTTCCGAATACGTTTTTAGTAGTTCGTGCTTGATAAAGCTGTGTTCGCGGTCCTCATATCCTTGCATTTTGTTCATTGACCTATCGGTTTACGATGTATCTACTACTTTTGTAGACACGTTCCAAAGCTAACATTACACCTTGAATTTGTATGCTTTCAACCGAATGCCAATTAGCCGCATCGCTTGGTTTGAGGGACCCAGCGTAACCGTTTCTGTTCGTCTATAGACGTTTTATCGTTGCTTATTGAAATCTAGAGATAGCAAGCAGTCCGATGGTTCGATTACATGAAAATCAACCGGACTGGCGTTGTCAGCGTGACAGAATCGTGACGGAAGGTGTCTTATTTTTAGTTGAAATTCTCGGTGGCTCGTTAAGGGTAACATTAAGCGGCCTGCTTCTGAATCTGCGTTTCAATACGCAGTGCTTTGATCAGCGCTGCTCTGAGTTTGGGTAAGTGACGATAACTTTGGACTCGGTGTAGTCTGGGCTCAATGTCCATCAATGACACGGCCAACCAACGATGTTTGTGATTGGAGTTTTTCCAGTGATCAACCTTCCCGCAACGCTGTTCAATCAGGGCATTGAGGGACTCCAAACAGTTGGTGGTCTTAAAGCTGGTACCGAGCAGCGGGAAGATGCCGAGATCATGGAGAGTGAGGGTCTCTTCTAAACCCTCGTTCAAGCTGGCCGCAGCTGACTCATTGAGCAGCTTGAGCTCCTGGAAGAGTTGTTCAAGCTGGGCCTTGGCCTGCCGATAATTGGGGCGTTCATAGGCCTGTTGTAAGCGCTGGCGCCAGATCGGTTGTTGAGCCTTGGACAAGTAGGCCACCACATTCTCGCGCTTGTGCCACTGACAACGTTGGACCACGGCATACTTGCCGAATGCCTGGCGCACTGCCGACCGCAGACCCTTGGAGCCGTCGATGATCACCAACAATCCTTGGGACAGGTTTAGACCACGATCCACGAGGCTTCCCAAAAACGGGGTCAACACCCGGGCGTTCTCAGTGCTCGTCTGGACAAAATCCAACGGCACCTTGTTCCCCTCTATCGTCACCCCTAGCGCAATCACCATCGTATCTTCGCCAAACGTCTTGCCGTCGAGAAATACCGCTACCAGGTCCAACGCCGACAAATCCCGCTCCCGAAACGCTTTCAGCTGCGCTCGGCTCGCCTGCACAAACGACCGTGAAACACTGGCCGCAGATAAGCCAATCGCCCCAGGTAACGCTTGGGCAGCAGCTTCATAGTTGCGGCATGACAGTCCATACAATACCCGTCTTAGCAATAACTCATCCGGCTCTCGTGTCTCCCCCAGTGCCGCCCAGCTCGAAAGCGATACTTCTTGGCCTTGACGGTCCCGAATCCGCGGCACCCGCATCGGATGTCGCTGACCTTGCAGCTTTACCGATCCGGGGTTCGTCCCGTGGCGATAATGTTCACCGCCTCTGCCATAGCGCACACCCGCTAAGGCGTACACCTCAGCCTCCAACATCTCCTGCACTGCCATTAATCCCAGCGGGATCAAAGCTCGGATCAGCTCTACCTTGGTGTCGATCGGCTGACCATCAAAATCAAACCCTGCCCAGTCGCTCGCTTCGCTCAAGCGCTTGCGTTTGCGTCCTCTGTTCGAGATGCTATGCATGAGTGGCTCCTTTCTTCTGTGGATGATTTCTTCGCAAAAACCATCGAAACAAAGATCGAGAGCCACTTCAAATTTCAACTAGCTTTGGGACACCCTCTCGTGACGTACTCCAGTCACAACCTGTCCATTTCAGTCACTTCCAGTCACGTTTGCGTGGGATTGGCGTACGTAACTAGTTGATTTAGTTAACTGCTGAGCGTGCCTCTCTGCCTCTTAATCAGGTGCTCGCAGGTTCGATCCCTGCACGGATGCGGACAACGGACATTACGTCAAAAGCAATTTCCTATCCTATGCTTTCACGGCCCTTAT
>JAOTYS010000177.1 GCA_029861795.1 Gammaproteobacteria bacterium
CACCTTTTTTTCTATGCCAAACAGCCGCACCTGAGCTGCGAAAACACAAAGGCTGCGTCGTCAACATATGCGATATCTATGCCGAACGCCCGCTCGGCCTGCATCCCGTCTACTGCGCTACCAAGGCCGGCTTAGTCTCACTGACTCGATCCCTGGCAGCAGACCTGGCACCGGCAATCAGGGTCAACGGAATCTCCCCGGGCGCAATACTCTGGCCAGAAAATGATAGCGATCAAGAGTCACAACAAGACATCATGTCGCGCACTCCTCTTAAATCACTAGGAGATCCTACAGATATCGCAAAGACCGCTTTGTTTTTGGTTAGAGACGGATCGTTCGTCTCAGGGCAAGTGATCGCGGTGGACGGTGGCAGATCTGTGGTGCCGTGACGGAGCGCAACGATCTTAAGAGTATTCACCCGCTTGGCTAAAGCCAAGACCGTCACTTCTCCCATTTGAACTCGACCTGCCGCAAGCGTTGCTCCTGGTCGCCAAAGTTCTGCCAACACTCCCGCAAGGTGACGCCTTTTCCCGGATGATTCAATCGAGGGGCAAGCTCACTCAAAGGACACAACACGAAAGCGTACCGTTCAATTTCTGGACGCGGAATATCCACACCGTCTTCATGGCGAACCATATCACCGTACAACAATACATCCAGATCAAGGGTGCGCGCTTCGAATCGTTTGGTTCCGGGGACCCGCCCATGCTCCCGCTCGATCCTATGTAAGTTATCGATCACTTTTTTAACATTCGAGTCGGTATCGAAGGCCACGACAAGATTGAAAAAAGGAGCGCCGTCGAATCCCACGGATTCGCTCTCGTAGACTCGAGAAGTCTCTATCGGACCGTACAATGCTCGCAAACATTGTACGCCGGAACGGATGTTGCGCTCCCGATCGATGTTGCTGCCGACACTGACGAAGACCTGCGGCACTCAGCCCGACTCGCCACGCTCTATGATCACACCCACATCCCTAGCACCGCGAATCGCACCTACTTTGTTTACCGTTACCCGACACCACGGGACCGCGAATTCCTCAACTAAGATGTTAGCCACTGCCTCGGCGAACGACTCGATCAATTTGAACTGCGAATCTTTAGCGTAGCCTATGAGACGCTTAGCGACGGCCTTGTAGTTCAAAGTGTCCTCCAAAGCATCTGTCGCTGCGGCGCGTTTGATGTCGGAAGCCATTTCGAGATCGATCACCAGCGTCTGGGTAATGCGTCGTTCCCATTCCCATACCCCGATTACGCATTCTAATTTGAGTCCGTGCAGATAGATTATGTCCATTGACGCTCAGCGCCTGATGAAGCTGATAAGGGGGATCTCAGTACCGCTGGCCGGCGACTATAGCCCATCACACGATTCCTGTCTTGACGCACACGCACCCAAGCCCTCAAATACAATCATGCTGAGCTTTCTTCTCCCACTAGGCGCCTATCTGTTGGGATCGATCTCAAGTGCAATAGTTGTATCCCGAATCATGGACTTGCCTGATCCGCGGGAAGTGGGCTCGGGCAATCCCGGTGCGACCAACGTGTTGCGCCATGGGGGCAAAGCAGCGGCCACGCTCACACTTGTCGGCGACATCCTAAAAGGTTGTGTTCCGATAGTCGTCGCTCAACTATTGACTGACCGGCCTGCTGTCATCGCTGCAGCAGGACTGGCCACGTTTCTCGGCCACTTGTTTCCAGTTTTTTTTCGCTTTCAAGGCGGCAAAGGTGTGGCCACAGGGCTAGGGGTGTATCTCGGTCTGAGCCCCGTGCTTGGGCTGGGGCTGGTGTTGACTTGGTTAGCGGTGGCGGCGTTGTCCCGCTACTCGTCGCTAGCAGCTCTAGTTTCGGCGGCGCTGTCTCCAGTCTACGTCTGGTACCTGCTGCGCGAGCCCGCCTATCTCTGGTGCGCGGTCGTCATAACAGTGATTCTTTTCTGGCGTCACCGGACCAATGTCGTGAGACTGCTGTCAGGAAGCGAGAGCAAGATCAGCTTTAGTGTCAACAAGGGCTAGACGGTGATCTGCATCGATGGCAATTCGTCAATCGACCAACGCGGTCTTACCGTGAATGCTAACTCCTCGGTTTGACCGGACTGCATTCGCTTCCAGCCGGTGTAAGCGATCATTGCGGCGTTATCGGTACAAAATTCTGGACGTGGAAAATAAACCTCTGCACCGAGCTGTCTCACCATATCCTCTAAGCGTTGCTGCAATAGAGTGTTTGCACTAACGCCTCCTGCCGCGACCAATCGCGCCTTGCCAGTCTGCTCCAAGGCGCGGCGTGACTTTAGAACCAAGGTGTCAACGGCTGCCTCCTGAAAGGCCCTAGCGATATCCGAGACTGTCTGACCATCGAGGTCGAAGGATCGCGCCGTATTCATTGCATGAGTTTTGAGACCGCTGAAGCTGAAATCCAAACCGGGACGATCCGTCATAGGTCGCGGAAAGCGAAACCTGCCGGGTCGACCCTGCCCGGCGACTTTAGCAATGGCGGGGCCACCTGGATAATCCAAGCCGAGCAGTTTCGCGACTTTGTCGAATGCCTCTCCCACGGCGTCATCTACTGATTCGCCAAGGACAATGTAGCGGCCAAGTCCACAGACGTCCGCGAGCAATGTGTGGCCACCGGACACCAGCAGAGCCACGAACGGAAACGCTGGCGGATTGGGCTCCAGCATGGGGGCAAGCAGATGACCCTCCATGTGATGTATCCCTAGAGCGGGCACCTGCCAGGACCATGCGAGGCTGCGTCCTAAGGCGGCCCCCACCAGCAACGCCCCAACAAGACCGGGACCCGCAGTATAGGCTACAGCGTCAATGTTGTGAGGCTGGCCGCCCGTCTCCCTCAATACTGCCTTGATCAGAGGCAGAAGCTTACGAATATGGTCTCTCGCGGCAAGCTCAGGCACCACTCCACCGTATTCCTGGTGGACAATGACTTGAGAGTAGGTCTTATGGGCGACCAAACCCAACCGCTCATCATAGATCGCAGCCGCGGTATCGTCGCACGAGGTCTCAATTCCCAACACACGCATGATGATTAGACCGTTAAGCCCACCTACTCGAAACTTTAGGGGGTTATGTACAAAGAACGGCGGAGACTATAGAATTGCGCGCCTTTCCCAGCAATAGAGGGTAGTGATTTGAGGTCCAATAGATGCCGAGTGTGAGGGTACGGCCTGACGAGCCGTTTGACGTCATTTTACGTCGATTTCGTCGATCCTGCGAAAAGGCTGGAATTTTCACCGAGATCCGACGACGAGAAGCCTACGAAAAACCAACGACAATACGAAAGCGCAAAGCGGCAGCAGCCACCAAACGTGAGCAAAAGCGCGTTTCGCGCCAGGTAGCCCGCCGCACCCGATTGTATTAGCAATTTCAAGCCCGTAGGGGCTTCCACAGCCTCAGATAACAATACCAGGTAATGAGCCTAGCTGAGCGCATCGCACAAGACATGAAAGGCGCGCTGAAAGGGCAAGACCACTCGCGGCTTAGCACCCTGCGAATGCTCCGCGCTGCGATACAACGCAAGGAAGTCGATGAGCGCATCACCCTGGATGATGACCAGGTGCTGGGGGTGATTCAGAAACTGGTGAAGCAGGGCCAGGACGCCATTTCTCAATTCGAAAAGGGTGCCCGTGCCGACCTAGTTGCCAAGGAATCCAAAGATCTTGAGGTATTAAAGAGCTATCTCCCTAAACCCCTAGCCGATGCGGAACTGGATGCATTAATCGACGAGGCTATTCAACAGGCCCAAGCGTCATCGGTACGGGATATGGGTAAAGTGATGGGCATACTTAAGTCTCGCGCCCAGGGTCGTGCGGATATGAGCGCGTTGAGCTCTAAAGTGAAGACCAGGCTTCAACCGACCTAACCTTTGCCGCCTAACGACCTCCGGTAAAGTTGCGGTCAGGCAACACATACGCTGACGTGACGACCTCGGGATGAAGCTATCTCAGGGGCCGACAGATGTCTCGATTTCCCTTCACAATTGCTACAATTACCTTATGCCTGGCTCTATCCCGCGTGAGTTCATCGACGAGTTACTGACGCGAGTGGATATTGTCGATGTCATCGACGGCCGGGTGCCACTCACTCGCGCCGGTCGAGAACATAAGGCGCGTTGCCCATTCCACGAAGAACACACCCCCTCATTCACTGTCAGTCAAGATAAGCAGTTCTACCACTGCTTCGGTTGTGGGGCACACGGATCCGCCATCGGGTTCTTGATGGACTATGCCCACATGGAGTTTCGTGAAGCTGTCGAGGAACTTGCGGCGCAAGTCGGACTAAGCATCCCCCAGACGCGCTCGAGTGCGTCGACACTGCAATCCGCTGGGCCAGACTTGTTGACTACGCTACAGGACGCCGACCGTTACTTTCGGTCCCAGCTGCGCAAACATCCGCAGGCAAGCACCGCTATCGAGTATCTAAAGTCGCGTGGACTCACCGGGGAAATTGCCGCGCAGTTCGGGATCGGATTTGCACCGAGTGGCTGGGACAATCTACTGGGTGCCCTAGGCAAAGAGCAACAAAAGTGTCGCGCACTGCTGCAAGCCGGTCTCCTGGTTAGGAAGGATAACGGTAAGTACTATGACCGCTTTCGTGAGCGCATAATGTTCCCGATTCACGACTACCGAGGCCGAGTCGTGGGTTTTGGTGGGCGCGCCTTCGGCGAAGCGGAACCCAAATATCTCAATTCACCCGAGACAGCGTTATTTCATAAAGGACACGAACTTTACGGCTTACACCGCTCCCGTGGTGCCATCAAGTCAGAGCAAAAGACACTAGTGGTGGAAGGTTACATGGATGTCATCGGGCTCGCTCAATTTGGCGTTAATAATGCGGTGGCCACGCTGGGAACGGCGACGACTCGCGCCCATTTAGAGCGCCTCTTTCGCTATGCACCAGAAATCGTATTTTGCTTTGATGGAGATCGGGCCGGACGGGCTGCGGCGTGGCGGGCGCTACAGAACGCGTTGCCCAGTCTTCGCGATGGCCGTCAGGTGGCGTTTCTATTTCTGCCGGAAGGACAAGATCCTGACTCGCTAGTGAGGGAAGAAGGCGCCGGTGCTTTTGTGAATCGTATACACACAGCTCGGTCTTTTGCGGATTTCATGTTTCAAACTCTGTGCGAGAAAGTCGATCTAGAACGATTGGATGGACGGGCGAGGCTGGTGGAATTGGCGCGACCGCTGCTGACAACGGTTCCGACGGGTGTACTACGTGAGCTACTGCTGGACCAACTCGCTCAATTGAGTCAGTCGAAGCGAGGGGCCTTGGGGGAACTGTTGGCCAATCCCACTGACACGAGTACACGCCAGCATCGACCGCAACGGCCAACCAAAGCTTATCCAGGCACAATTCGTAAATCGGCTATTCGAGACGCGGTCCAATTGCTGTTACACCACCCCCGTCTGGCATCCCTCACCGGTGACACACTATTCCTGCAGCAGGTGCGACTGCCGGGAGTGGAGCTGCTGGCGGCACTGCTGGATCAGCTCAAAGATAGCCCCAATCTGTCTACTGGCGCGGTGCTGGAGCGATTCCGTGAAACAGAGCATTATCCGCATTTACAGACTTTGGCTACTCGCGAGCACTTCGTTGACGAAAAAGACTTGGAAAATGAGTATTTAGGCCTTATTAATGCGGTTAAGCGGCAGCAATATAATCCACTTGTGGCTGAGTTCGAGGTGAAAAATCCTGCGCCAAGTGAGATGTCAGAGGAACAAAAACAACGGGTGCGTGAGGCTTATTCGCCCCCGATAAATTAGGGTGTCGACTCGTTTGTACGATATACTGATGGGTTCGATTCATTTTTAATTAAAGTTTTAAGCTGAGATCGATTCCATATGGACTCTGAAAGCAAGCGTTCCGAGCTCAAGAAGCTCATTCTTAAAGGCAAAGAACAGGGGTTTCTCACCTATCGTGAGATTAATGACCATCTGCCTGAAGACATGCATGACACAGACCAGATCGAAGCTGTTGTCAACATGATCAACGATATGGGTATTTTTGTATACGACAAGGCCCCTGACCCGGACAGCTTGCTGTTGAAGGCAGAGTCTCCAGATGATGAGGAAGTGGCTGAAGAAGCCGAGGCTGTTTTAACTACGGCAGTTGAAAGCGAATTCGGGCGCACTACTGACCCGGTGCGTATGTATATGCGCGAGATGGGCACTGTCGATCTGCTCACACGTAAAGACGAAATCGCTTTGGCCAAACGTATAGAAGACGGGATTCGTCAAAGCACCGATGCGGTGGCCACCTGTCCCACCACCATTGCCGAAGTCCTGCGTATGTCGGATTTGATTGAAAAGGCAGAAATGCGACTCACCGACCTGGTGGCCGACTTTATTGATCCCAACGCCGAGGAGCTACCAATACCCGAGGCCGTTCAGGCGCAACACCAAGATGTTGATGACAGTGGGGAAGGCGCTGAGGAAGACTTAGGACCGGACCCCGAGGAAGCGTGCGAGCGATTCGAGCGCATCCGCAAGCTGCACGAAAGACTTATGCGGGCACTTGACCGTCATGGTATCGGCAGCAATCAAGCCCAGAAGATACAACAGAAGCTCGCGGCCGAGTTTCTGGAGATCAAGTTTGTGCCCAAGCAAATTGATGCTCTTTGGGACCATGTCCGTAGTTTGGTGGAGCAGGTGCGGGCACGGGAGAAAACGATAATCTATATCTGTATCAGTCTTGCACGGGTGCCACGCAAGAGTTTCATTAAAACATTTATCGGAAACGAAACTAACCCTAACTGGGTAGACACTCTGATCGAGAATGGAGAAGGCGATATCAAGGTGCTCAAGGCGCACCGGGAAGAGTTCAAAGCTGCACAACAGAAACTCATACAGCTTGAGCAAAAGGTAGGTATGCCTCTGTCTGAGCTCAAGGAAGTCAATCGTCGTATGTCAATCGGCGAGGCCAAGGCACGACGCGCAAAGAAAGAAATGGTGGAGGCCAACCTGCGCCTCGTCATCTCTATTGCCAAGAAGTACACCAATCGTGGATTACAGTTCCTCGATCTTATCCAAGAAGGGAATATCGGCCTGATGAAGGCCGTAGACAAATTCGAATATCGACGCGGCTATAAGTTCTCCACGTATGCAACCTGGTGGATACGGCAAGCGATCACCCGCTCTATCGCGGACCAAGCGCGCACCATCCGCATTCCGGTACACATGATCGAGACGATCAACAAACTTAATCGAGTGTCTCGCCAAATCCTTCAAGAGCAAGGCCGAGAGGCGCTACCGGAGGAATTGGCCGAACGTATGGAAATGCCAGAGGAAAAGATTCGCAAGGTATTAAAGATCGCCAAGGAACCCATCTCCATGGAAACTCCAATCGGTGATGATGAGGATTCGCACTTGGGCGATTTTATCGAAGACAAAAATGTTCACGCGCCGCTCGAGTCAGCCACGGGCTCAGGTCTACAAGTCTCAACACAGGATATCCTCGATACCCTCACGCCACGGGAAGCAAAGGTACTGCGCATGCGATTTGGCATCGGCATGAACACCGACCATACCCTGGAGGAGGTCGGCAAGCAGTTCGACGTTACACGTGAGCGCATCCGACAGATTGAGGCCAAAGCACTGCGCAAGCTGCGCCACCCAACCCGCTCCGAACACCTGCGAAGCTTCCTAGAGCAGAGCTAAGGTCGCGCCAGTGGCGCGACCCAACCCTAAAATTCGAATGGGCGAAGTTGCACCCCGAGACTGCGTTGGGAAGTACAATCTATCCTACATTTGGGCCTGTAGCTCAGTTGGTTAGAGCAGTGGACTCATAATCCATTGGTCGTAGGTTCGAGTCCTACCGGGCCCACCAATTAAATCAAACAGTTAGCGGGCACCGAACCGATGTCCCTATCGGCCTTGCGGGAGGTTTGCGGGACCTAGGGGCCTAAGCTACTGAAAGCCTTCGCAAGACGACCAACTGCGGTCGTCCCTGCCCACGATCACAAACACGATTCGCCGCCTCGATGAGATGACTCAACTCCGCGGCCGAATAGTGTGTGGTGATCCTCCCTGACCGATGTCCTAATAGATCCTGACGATCTTCAAACGATACCCCTGCAGCACGAAGCCGTCGTCCAAAGGTGTGCTTTAAGTCGTGCACTCGAACTTGCGGCAAGTGGGCCTTTTGTCTGGCAGCTCTCCACCCGTTACTCAACATCCTTTTGATCGGCCCACCCCTAAAAGTGAACACATGAGTTCGATGCTTCCCGCGTTGCGCGTCGATGATTGATTGCGCAATTCGGTTAAGTGCGACCAAACGGTCCTCCGAATTCTTCACGTGCTCCCCTGGAATGATAAACACCGATGTGTTGAGTTCGGACACCGCGACTTCCCAGTCCCAACGAAGTTGACAGATCTCACTATCCCGGCATCCGGTATTAACGGCAAATAACGCCATGTCTGCCAGATGCCGCGGCAGCTCCCTGAACAATCTATCCTGTTCTTCCCAAGACAGTGGATACGGCCTTCGTTGATCACTGATCGGTAACAACCGAATCTTCGGAGCATGAGCGATCCACGACAGGCCGTGATCATCCACCCACTCCGTTGCCGCCAGGTTCAGAATTCGGCGAACGATCTTCATCCCATGGTTGATGGTCGCCGCCTTCACTCCCTGCTCGCGCCGGTATTGTACCCATTGCTCCAGTGTCCCCATGTGCACATTGTCCAGCGGTGCCAACCCAATCCATGGCATCAGAT
>JAOTYS010000690.1 GCA_029861795.1 Gammaproteobacteria bacterium
TAAACTCAAGTTGATCTCCCCAACGCATACGGGCACGCCCCTTGACAACATATATGACACTTTCCAGCTCTCCATGGTGGTGTGCCCCGGTTCGTGCATCAGGCGCAATGTCAACCGTGCCCGCCCAGATTTTTGCGGCATTTGCCGAAGCATTTGTCACGGCGGCCATGCGCCGCATGCCGGGTGTCTGCGGCGTATTGGGATCGAGCTGACCTTTATGCACAATACGAACACCATTGTTTCGCCAGTTCGATGCCGAATCACCCATCTCCTGATGCCCTTAATATAAGAAAAATTGGAAAACAAATGTTGAATATTCTCATTCATCCGACCCGCTAAGTGTATTCACCGGCACAGTCCGCTTATCAATAAACTCGAGCGACTCGAGCTCTGCTTCGGACAAGGCCGACCATTCCTTTATGAGATCAAGATCTTGAATACTGCGAACATAATCGCCAGCAGAGCCCGGAAGCGGGATCGAATAGGTGGCAAAGCGGAGCGCTACCGGCGCAAACATGATGTCTGCGATAGACAATGAACCGAACAGCCATGGCCCGGCGCTTCGGTATTTTCGCCGACATGTGCCCCAGATCTCATTGATCCGCTGAATCTCCGATCGGCAGACCTCTGACAAGTCCGGCCATTCACGTAAATTCTGGGCACGAATATTTTGTGGCAATTCGTCACGAAGCGCCATAAATCCCGAGTGCATTTCAGCTACGATCGACCATGCGTGGGCACGCGCAGCCGGCGCCAACGGCCAGCTAATCGCGTCTGTGTGACGTTCGCGTATATATTCGACGATGGCCAGACTATCCCATACCGCAAGATCCTCATCGAGCAAAACCGGTACGCGACCCGCAGGAGAGTAACGGGCAATCTCCTCTTGCCAGCTACCGGTAAACAATGGGATGCGAATTTCGTCAAAAGAAATTTCACTCAGACGAAGATATAGCCAGGCGCGTAAAGACCAGGATGAGTAATTCCGATTGCCAATTACGAGCGTATACATGGGCGCGTAATCTTGTGACTCCGCTAGCTGCCCGCCAGCTTAATTAAATACTTACGCGGGTGGTAAGACGTTTATCGGATCACCAGGTCTTACCGAACCGCCACGCAGAACCCGAGCGTAAAGGCCGCCCCGATGCAAAAGGCTTGCTACGATATCCTTGGCAGTTAAATATTCAAGCCGGTATTTCGCGATTAGAATTTCTGCGATCCCCTTACAAGGCTCGGCCAGCTCGGTACCAATTGCCTCAACATTGCCCAAGCAAAACTTCTTTCCGACCAGATCATTTAGCGAAATATCTCGCGTCACGATATTCCTGCGCACCTCGCGAGGCTGCATATCGACGCCTGCTTCAGCGGCAAAACTCTCTATAACCTCTGACTCGACCAAACTGATCTGATTAAGGTTCGGCGGTGATGCCGGTGCACAATAGCGATCGCCATCAATACCCTGTTCCGTGATCAGGGTCGCCACCGGCAATTCGAGAACTTGCGCCCCCTCTACGGCAGCGATATTGATCGAAATTACTTGGCCAGTCATTTTATGGCTGATGTCAGTGTTTTTATCCCGCGTTCTGCATATCAGTGACCCGTAAATCCCGGGCCAGTAATGTCGCATCATCAACACCGCTATAGTAGCGTGGTATCACACCGGTTTCCCGGTATCCGAGTTCGGCATAGAACCTGAGTGCGCGATGGTTGCTGGACCGAACTTCCAGGCTGACGAATTGCACTCCGGCAACTCTTGCTGATTCCTCGAGCCACTTAACCAAACCGCGACCAATCCCACAGCGGCGATAAACGGGCTCTACGGCCAGGAGATTCAGGTGCGCGCTGTCGTCTGCAAAGTGCATTACAGCGAAGCCGGCGATGATGTCCCCATCGCGTGCCGTGACCACGGTGCTATTTGCACTGCGAATATGGTTGGCGACGCGTTTCATAGTCCACGATTGAGGTAGATCTTTCTCGATTAAGCGCCGGGACATCCGCGCAATGAAGTCAGCGTCTTCAGGCACCGCTAATTTAAATGGGAGGTCCAACATCACTCCAATCTTAAGAGATCCCTGGGATTTTTCTTATCGACCGGAAATATATGCGAGGCATGCGGCCTCATTAGTCGTTTTAGATTTTTGAAAGACGTGAGGACCGAAAGCAAAAGATAGCGCATAAAGAACCTACTTTATTCGGGCATCTGGTGAGAATATATAAACCGGACAACGACATTCTACGTGACTACTTTCCTGCAATTCTCCGCTACACAACATTTTCAGGCGATTTACCGCTGTATCGGCGATTTTTTGCCGGTATCAGTGATATTGACAAG
>JAOTYS010000689.1 GCA_029861795.1 Gammaproteobacteria bacterium
TAGAAACTCTGCGCGTTCCGTTTCAGGATGTGCTTGGACCGCCGGAATCAGAGACTCGCTAGTGTGGCAATCGCTGCATCGAGACTCAATGAGGTTGGCGCCCCTCTCCGGGTCCGAGGTATCCTCGGCTGCTGCAGCGGGTTGAATCGTTTCGATAGACAGTATGAGCATACCGATTAGTGATACACCGAAGGATTTCTTTTTCATCGAATATTTGCCGAGCGCAGATCGTTATTGGATGCACATCGTAATCCAACATGCTGCTTGAATCAATTTAGCTTGTCCACTGTCGCTAGTTACTCAACGATGTCGATAGAACCTACACGTCTGGCCATAGGGCCTAGTATAAGATGTTGACTCGATTTGCGCCTGCTATCGGTGGCGCGGTGCCAAGTTGCACTAAGGGCGTGCTGCTCGTGGCTATTGTGTTAGCGGTATGTAATAGCCTGTTCGCCGACGAGCGAACCCGGTTCCAGGGCGCGACCATGGGCACCACTTACGAAGTCAAAATAGTGGATCTGTCCGAGCAGATTGATGCGGAAGCATTAGGTGGCGAGATCGAAACTGAACTAGAGCGCGTCAATGGTCTAATGTCGACCTATCTTGTGGATTCTGAGTTATCACGCTTTAACACTAGCGATTCCACAGATTGGATAACGGTATCGGACGATACGCGGATTGTTATTGACGAGGCATTGGGCGTGAGTCGGTTTACCAATGGGGCGTTCGATGTGACCGCCGGACCATTGGTGAATCTTTGGGGTTTCGGGCCGGGTGAATCCTCAAGCGTGGTGCCCTCGGATGAGCTTATCCAACTTGCCAAAGCGAGCGTTGGATATCGTCGACTGCATACCAACGCGTCGTTCTCCGCGGTCAAGAAGGATCACCCGGACATCTACATCGATCTCTCGGCTATTGCAAAGGGTTATGCTGTGGACAAAGTTGCCGAGCTGTTGGAGTCCATGGGTATCGGCAACTACCTAGTGGAAGTGGGTGGCGAATTGCGTGCCAGTGGTGTCAACCAAAAGCATCGCAACTGGACCATAGCCATCGAAAAACCATTACCGCAGCAGCAGGCTGTTCAGCGACTGGTGCGTCTCAAGGACGCAGCCATTGCCACATCGGGGGATTACCGTGACTTTTTTGAGCATGATGGGCGGATGTACTCACACACCATCGATCCGCGGACGGGGCGGCCGGTCGATCACCAACTGGCCTCTGTCGCGGTCATCAGCGACTCGACCATGTTTGCCGATGCCATGGCAACGGCGTTGATGGTGCTTGGTCCGATCCAAGGCTTTGAGTTGGCGGAGCGGGAGCGGATCGCAGCGCTATTTATTGTGCGAGAACAAGGCAATGGCTTCAAGGAGCGAATAACGCAGGCATTCGCCCCGTACTTGATCAATTAATAACCATGCACTAGCGACGCCGTAAGGCATCGCCTGACAGAGTTACTTGGTGTTGGAGATTATTGATGTGCGCACGATATCTCGGTGTTGATGACCAAGTCCTGCTGTGAGAACAGACAGTGATAAACAATCTCGAATGATCGCCGGTCGTTGATCCAGGTCAATGAACCTAGAGTAACTTTCCTTATAGACTGTTTTTGTTTTCTACGCAGAGGCTGCTGTTAAGACATTCGGTAATATCCTGATTACCAGCTAGTTTTGCAAATCTGAGGAGCAAAGCTACGCCTTTGTCACCAAGAGGTTTTTAATGATTACTCCAAAAGAAAAGGAACTTGTTGCTGTTGGCATTTCGGTGGCCGCGGGCTGCAAACCTTGTACAAATTATCACGTCAAAGCAGCGCGAGAAAACGGCGCATCTGACGAAGAGATCAAACAGGTCGTGGCCACTGCCTTGAGCGTGCGAACCAGCGCCACACAGGTTATGACAGACCATGCATTGGCTCGAGTGGGAGGGAAAGTTCAGGAGGATAAACCTCATGGGGCCATTGCCGGAGCACGCATCAAGGAGCTCGTATCTGTCGGGGCAGCCTTCGCAGCGAATTGTGTCACGGGTTTGAAACAGCATCTCGCCGCTGCCCAGAATGCAGGAATTTCTCAAGAAGAAATTGATCAAGTCGTGAAGCTTGCGGTGGTCATCAAGGACCGGGCAGCGTCTCACGTGGAGCGCTTAGCGGGTATGCGTGAGGAAGGGGTCGATGCAAAGGCAGCAGCTTCATACGAGGAAATCTGATGTTGTGACCTAAGCATGGAGACTCGGGCAGAAGACGTACGTGTGGAACTGGTGAAGACGTCGAGTATCCCGCTTGCTCAATGCGATTCCTAGGAATAGTGGTTTTCCTCACCGCCGGTCCAAACCGGCGATG
>JAOTYS010000691.1 GCA_029861795.1 Gammaproteobacteria bacterium
GAGAAGTTTGGTGCTGGGCTGGTTGACGCATCTGGGTTTCACGGGCGGACAACTGGCATTGGTGTCGTTTGCTCTGACATCGGGTGAGACTATTGTCTGGAACGCGGCGTTTTCAGCTGCGGTGATCGGGATTGCTGTTTTCCTGGTCGTACGGAATAAGGATTTGATGTGTCGCGATCGTTGGGTTTGACCTACCTTGCGGCGCCGATCACTGCAATTGCCAGGAAACGTTAGGTCTGAACACTCTTCGAACAATCAAAGCGGTTCACACAGCCATCTGGGCGATCTTAGTCGTTTGCATTCTCGCAATTCCGGCATTGGGATGGACTGAAATGTATCGTCAGGCTATCTGGTTAAGCGGCATCGTGCTCGTGGAGATACTCGTCCTCGTCTTGAATGGGTGGCAATGCCCGCTTACTCGCGTTGCTGCTCGCCACACAGATGATCGGCGAGACAATTTTGATATCTACCTTCCGGCATGGCTTGCGCGACACAACAAAGTGATCTTTGGATCACTTTTTGTGGCCGGAGAGGTCTTTGTTGTCTTACGGTGGTGCGGCTGGATCGGTTGAAGTCACATCTGTGCAAACGCCCGCTCAGCTCGGTGCGTTACGAACAACGCACCGATTGCCAATAAGGCCAACAACATGCCGAACCACGTAGGGACCGGCGCGTACCAGCTCGCGAGCCAGATCGCGCCAGCTGTTACTCCAGCCCCCCAGGCGCGCCATGTCAGGCCTCGCCAGCACAGCAACACCAGCGCCGTCAGGAAGATGAACAGCGTGCCCAGGAATGTGAAGAATTCCACGTTTTGAACCCACATCGGCTCGACGTTTCGCTCGACCCGTTGCTTCACGCCCTGAAGGATCTTGCGCACGGCGATGTGGTCGGCGAACTCCGTAAACAGCTCGAGCGCCAATGCGCGTATTGATTTCGGGTGGTAGCTCCAACGAATGCGGCTGACCAGTCGAGTCCGGCCGTCGTCGAGAGGATATACCGCCCAGGTAAAGGCGCCGGGGTTGGGAGTGTCGCTTCCCAACCAGATTAGGTGACTGTTTGACTCGATCGTGTGGAAGGTCATGTTCACGATGGCGCTGATCGGCACCATGTCTCCTGCGACGAAGTCCTGAAACCTGGGAATTATCTCGTCGGCGCTCCGCAGGCCCTCCGGACTACCCGCGTTCTCCAGCAGGTCGTAGCCATAGAAACCGGCGCGGCCGTAACCCATCTGCAGCAGCCACGGCCAGACTTCCTCCGGGCTGCCCTCTATCGTAATTGCCCGTGTCGCGAGGAACGAGGGATTGGCATTGAGTTCGTCACCGGGCATTGGCCGCTCAATCTCGGCGGCAGTCGCCCCCCAGTGCAGCTGGTAGGGGCGGCATAACTCCAGGTAGCCAAATGTGACCGCCAGCAAGACCGTCAGAATGGCGAAGCCCCGGGCGAGCAGGGGATGTGCCCCGCTGATTCGAGTTGCTCGTTCGCGGATGTTAGCGCCGATCATTCGTCGCGCTCCGTCGCTCATGCGTGAGAGGCCCGGGCTGATCGCTTAGTGGACGTTCTGTTACCAAATATACCGAATTATTTTGTGCCCCTTGCGAGCCATTAGCAATCCGTGTTATCGCGATTCCGGCTATACGGTCAAAGCGGGTGCTGGCGCTGGCGAGCTGTTGGTCGCCGGCGCGGCAGTTACCGCAGTGGGTGTCAGCGTCGCTGCCAGCGCCGTATCTACCACCGCATACGGTGCCGTGTGGACGGGCGGCGTTGCCACCGGCACCGCAACGGCCGCCACCGGCCTATCGTTGCTCGGACCTGCATTGGCCGTGGGCGGCATCCTTCGCGGCGTCAACAACCGCCGAGTCGACGATGAGATTCAACGCCGGCGGACCGTGCTGCCGATTACCGCGTCTCCTGGACAAGAATTGCCGCTTGATGTCTTTTTTCCTATTGCTCCCGCACCCGTTCAAGTGAATCTGCACTATGTAGACGATGCAGGCGAGCACCAACTGATGTTCGACACGCGAGCCGTCCTTGCGGGTCTGCATCTAGAGAGCAGGGATTGAGATTCGGTCCTAACCAGTATTGATCTGCCGAATCGAATTGGGATCCAGTAAGCGGTATCCCCTACAAAATGTGTCTAGCAAAACGGCGCAAATGCCGTGGTGATAGCAAAAAAGCTCGCGGCGGACACATTTTGTCGTGTGTGATTTAGGATCCCAAAGCACCAGAAAGTGTATCCGTTGCCGCGGTGAGTCAGGTGTTACCTTCATGTGCTCAACGTCGCTTTTGGGGGTTTAGCAGAAATCCATGATACCCCGTCAGCGGC
>JAOTYS010000692.1 GCA_029861795.1 Gammaproteobacteria bacterium
TGACCATTACGTAGTCGCTCCAACGCTTTCGTGCGTTTCCTTCTGGCATGCGAAAAATCACCGAACACAACTCCAGAGGATCGGGCGCTTCCCATCTATCACACAGTAGGTTACCTTCAATTCGACTCATTCCACTCTCCTTCTTTGGTTCACTACCTTGGATCCAATAACCGGTGTACTTCACAGCCCCATCGATGCTTTGTTCCCGCCCCCAAGGAGTCGCTTGCCAGAAAGATTTACCATCGATTCTTTTCCCGGACAAAAGGGATTCGATTTCGGCACCGCTCAATTTGTTTGCCTCGTTCAAAGGTACATAACCCCCGTCTTCGGCACTGTACCAGACCTTTGCGCCTGACAACGCCAGACCCTTGGCAAGCCGCTGCAAGACATCAGAATTCGCGAACGGGAAATTAATCATCATCCGAGACAGATCGGGCCGTATATAAATCTGTCGAAACACCTCAAACGCCGCTTCGGCTTGGTCGATAATGCCAAGCTCCGCATAGGCCGCTGCCAGAATGCCCGCGAAGAGTATCTCTTCAGATCCAAGCTCGAAGGCGCGTTTTATGTGATCGACCGCCCTGTCAGTATTTCCAAGTGCGAACTCCGCCAGTCCCATCAATAAGAAGGGACGTGCTAGAAGTGTTGGATTCTGGCGCATCGCTCTCTTGACAAGCTCAATCCCGGATTCGGGTTGCCCTGCGTAAATCTGTGACAGTGCGAGTGCCTCCAAAGCGTCGACCTCATTCGCGTTAAGTTCAAGGGCTCGCTTAGCCTCGGCAATCGCTTGCTTTTGCTGATGTTTGTTTAAGGCGAGCCAGGAACGGACGACATAAACATCAGCCAGTGGCTGGGCTTGCGCTTTCACCAATGCTGTCCGGGCCTTCGTGGTGATGTCCTGTTTGTTAACCGACAATGCGCTGGTATATGTATGGACCCTCCCGACTTGCGCGAAGATTTTAGCGATCGCCGCATGAGCCGCAGCATAGTTGGGATCCAGTTCTATCGCCCGCTCGAAGTGACTTTTTGCTTTAACAAAACCCTCCGGGGTCCGACGGTAATAGAAGGAGAGTCCGAGCAGGTACGCGTCGTGTGCCTCTACGTTGTCGGTGCCAGGACTGCCTACTCTCTGAGCCTCTTCCGGCGTTAACTCCAACGTTAAGGCATCTACAATCCGTTTAGTGACTTTGTCTTGGAGATCAAACACATCAGCAAGTGTGCCATCATAACGTTCGGCCCACAGATGTCCGCCCGTCGTAGCATCAATGAGCTGCGTGTTGATCCGTACTTGTCCCCCAGCACGGCGCACACTGCCTTCCAACACGTATTTCACCCCCAACTCCTGCGCGACTTCCTTCACCTTCACCGGCTTACCTTTGTAGGTGAACACGGAGTTACGCGCGATGACAAATAGCCCGCTGAGCTTCGAAAGATCCGTGATCAGGTCCTCCGTCATACCGTCAACAAAGTACTCCTGTGTCGGGTCATCACTCATGTTGGTGAACGGCAGTATGGCGATGGAGGGCTTGTCGGGAAGCGCAAGTGGTGGATGTTCTGGTAGTCCAGATTGCACTAATAGATTTTTGTACCACTCATTCCGTTCGGCATTCGGGAACGGATAACTCTTTTGATACTTAGCGACAGTGAATTTTGGATTCACCTGCAATGCATCGGCGATTGAGGCTTCGGCTTCATCCATTCGACCCAGGTCAGCATAGACCGCAGCAAGTCTCGCTTGGAGGGGCGCGTTCTTTGCGCCAGTGCCCGTATTGATTCCTTTTTTGTAGGTTTCGACAGCCTCTTGTTTACGCCCTACAAGATGCAGCGCCAGCCCATACCCGAACTCAACCCACCAAGGATGCTTTGGGCTCAGACGAATAGCGCGTTCGAATAACTCTACTGCTTCTTGCTCCTTATCCAATTCGCTAAGGCGGATTGCGAAACCCCCGACTGCGGCAAAGGAGTTTGGAGCCAATTCCACTGCCTTGCGCCTAAGCTCGATACCTTTTTCTGGCTCGTCGATCAAAAACATCAGGTTGCCAAGTGCCATGTAGCCTATGGGTTCCTTGGGCTGGAGTTCTATTGCACGTTCCGCAAATTCAATACCCAATCGAATAGACTCATCTCGCGAGTCACTCCATCCTCGTCTTGCCTCATACCAATGCGTAAAAGCGATCCCCGCAACCGGGAACGCCCAGTTGGGATCAGCCTCGTGGGCAGCTTGGTACAGTTCACGAGCACGAATCTGACTCTCCCGTGTAAACATGATGTATTGACCGTATGCTTCGATTCGCTGCAACCACGCGTCGAGACTATCTG
>JAOTYS010000693.1 GCA_029861795.1 Gammaproteobacteria bacterium
TAGCGGGTAGAGTTTAGGTACGCGGCTTACGGAAACTGATTTTTGCGGGTGTGAGAGCGTATTGGTTAGGGGTTCGTCGCCGATGGGCACGAGGGCGGCCGCTCGATGACTCATTCGGCATCGCTTCCTTGCGGTTGAGCAGTAGTCAAGGTCGATCCAGCTCGGGGTGTGGCGGATAACTCTTGCATACCAATGCTCCTCCAAAGGAGTAAAATTGTACCCTAGGCGGTTTGCAGATTGATAAGGGGGATTGGGGGGAGGACAACGGCCAAGTGCTTCGGGCACGAGTTCGCGTAAGCGGGTAAGGGCTTCTCCCCTTTCCGTTAGCATGCGAGGCTTCTCCACGAGAACTGTCCCTGTTGCATTTGTGCAGACTGGAGCGATGTCTTCACACAATTACTGGTTCACGTCGAACGGGCCTGAACTTCTTACCTAAACTTTTTACGCGTGGCCTCACCGCGTCCGCTGGACCAAGATCTAAAACCATGACGTGATCACGTCGATAGTCGATAAGATCGCTCATTTGAGCTAGCAGCTGGACTCGCTGTTTTCCACTGAGTCGGCACTGAAACACTGACAATTGCAGCCACTCGCCGTAGCCGTTCATGAGTCGAAATACTCTGCGCCATCGCTTGGAATCCCTGATGTCGTAAGACACAATGTATAAATGTTCTTCCATTGATCACCGGGTAACAAAGTTTGGATAGTCTGCAAGGTCATCCAGCAAAAACCGACCAAGTAACCGGGCCTGAATCTCTAGCAAACGGCGGTAACTCACACGATAGCCGAACAATGGGTGTGTAACCTCTTGGCTAAGCCGACGCTCAAATGTCGCGATGAACCGTTTGCGCCCATCCGCAGTTAAGGCAACACTTCCAGCTGCGGAGATGAAATCACTTGGCCTAACTTCACCATTATTAATGGCTTGTATTACGCTTGAGTCAGCTACTAACGGACGAAATGGTTCCATCATGTCCAGGGCAAGTGCCGGCCTGCCATAACGTGGTTGATGATAGAAACCCCGATAAGGATCGAGGCCGACTGCACTCAGAATCACCGTCCAACTACGCACAAGCATTGCATAAGCGAAAGATAACAACGCGTTGACTGGGTCGGTCGGTGGGCGTCTATTGCGTCGACTAAAGTCAAAGTTCAGGTTGTGACTTCCTTGGTCTGCTTTGATTAGATTCGCGAAAGCCCCAAAATAGCGCGCGGCAGCAGCACCCTCGATCCCAAGTAATTCCTTTGTGCTATTTACACGTCCTGCTTGCCGCTGGTCTCTCTTGAGATCTGCCAACAGCGCAACAGGTTTTCCCTGGCCTCGCCAATTACGTCGAAGCAAGGTCCGTGAATTTCTGATCTTCGCCGATACCAATCCCTTAGCAAGGGCGAGACAGCGTCGTTCGTCGAAACTTGTCCGATATTGAGCGGTTCGTAGCTCGACATTTTTGTGCCCAGTTCCATGGGCATGTCCTAGAAACCAACCACCATAGGAGTACCAGGTAACTGGAATATCACGGCGCATTAACTCATGCAAGCAGGGCGTGGTGACGTAAACATTTCCCATCAAGACCAGCTCTGACGTGTCGATAAGACGAGCAGATTTCATCTTTTCTCCATCAACGCTTATTTCGAGAACATCTCCAGTTTTTGCCACCTTGGCCTTGTTTGCCTGCACATACACAGGTAATGCTTGATCACGAGCAACCACCAGAGGACGAGGAGATGCCTCAGATCGTCTGAGGAAATTCACCTCATCGGGAAGGCATATGGCGACGAGCGAGCAACGTGGACATTTTGGACTGTCCTCGAGCGGTGGCGGTAACTGGCCACCTGCCGCAATTAGTCGTAATCCATCGATTGCGTTCTTCGTGACCTGTCGCAGATCATCATCAAATACGACTCGCACTCGTTCTTTGCTGTCGACAAAATAGAGAACACCATGCGAGACGGTGTAGCCGTGGTCTTCAAGGATCAAAGCTTGAACGCAAAGTTGGACACGCTCCGGCTCGTAAGCTCCCTTCTCAACGTGCGGTCGCTTTCCTCGTTTATAGTCGATAGGGACCACATAAGAACCTTCAGAATCGATCAGATCAATTCTTGTGATGACTCCAAGTCGATTGGATGAGAACTCAACCGATCGGGCATGGATGCCTACATCCTCGACTACCTCGTCTGACGCTGGCAGCGAGCCGCTTGGTCGATCTACCCGTCGATGCTTGTACGTACCGTCTAGGGTGTCGCTACTGTCGGCCCACTCTCCCTGAACCCACTCGAGGTATGCCAGACGCGGACAGTAACAATATTCATTGACC
>JAOTYS010000178.1 GCA_029861795.1 Gammaproteobacteria bacterium
GGTGGACAGCAGCTTCGACTTGTGGCTACCAGCATCTGTACCGGTGGTCATCGACAACCGATACAGATGCTGGCGATCTAGTTTTGCGAAGGCACACTGGCGCTGCTATTTTTCGCGGCACCCGACTCTAACGACGTCCTTTGGCCGGCGTATCGTGGCCTTTAGTCTTCGAACTTGAAGGAAACTTTAACCTTCGCTCTATATGCTTCTACTTTGCCATCCTTGATCTGTACATCCAGCTCTGATACTTCAGCAATGCGAAGATCTCTTAGCGATTCGGCTGCTCTACTTACCGCCGCTGCCGTTGCCTTCTCCCAAGATTCACTACTCGTACCCACTAGCTCAATTACTTTATAAACACTCTCTGCCATGTCGTCCTCCTTTTATTTGCCTCGTTAATGATAACCTTTAAGGAACGCTTTCGTCCTATTTATCAATAATCGCCAATTGCTAATATACCGGGAGTTCATTTCTTTGATCCATAAAATTAAGCTTTTCTACCCAGATATACATTATCAAGAAACTACGGGTCATCCGAATCAGGCAATCTTTCCAAAATTGCAAAGTGATTAAGCTAGACACCTCCCGAGTTCGCCGTGGACAGTAATTAATAGTTCCCCGCCGAGGCTGGCGAGCCTATATCCCTGCGAGGAACGCTACCTGAGATTCGGGGGAACCTCACACGAACGCGATAAAGGGTAGAAGAGCATCACTTACCGCAAGTAAATTCCTAAAAATAGGAATACCGAAGATACTTAACATGATCAATCCCAGAAGCACCATGTTACCGTAGCGGGCATTGTAATACTTGTACTGTTGCGCAAGACGTTCGGGCAGAAAGTATGGAAGGATGTAATGTCCATCGAGCGCCCCCAGCGGAATCAAGTTGAAAATCATCAATAGTAGATTGATTTGGGCCAGGAAGACAAAGAAGAATCGCGGTCCGGGGTCTAGCAGACCCTCTACCCCCATCCGCAAACCAAACAAATAGACGTTGATGGATACAATGGCGACCAGCAAATTCATGCCAGGACCGGCCGCCGATACCAATAGATCGGCCCACCTTGAAGTGAAGTTTCGAGGATTCGTTGGGACCGGTTTGGCATAACCAAACCCCACGAACATCACCATTAACAATCCCATCGGATCTATGTGCACCAATGGGTTGAGCGTGAGCCGCCCAGCGCGCTCTGCGGTGTCGTCACCAAAGAGCTTGGCAACATACGCATGACCGAACTCGTGAAAAGACAGTGAAACAACTAGGGCAATCAAGATTATTAGAAACAGCGCGATGTGACCATCGTAGATAAGTTGAATCACGAGTTGATCCCTTGAAGTAAAATAGTGCTAAGACCAGCAGCTTGCAGGTCTCTCATTTCGCGGCGATAACGGTAATTTCGACTAGAGTCGAACCCGCGAGCCCGACTTGGACACAGGCGCGCTGAGGCCAATTGTCGGGCCCGATCCACTCATTCCAAACTTTGTCCATTTCAGCCTTTTTCGATATGTCAGTAATGTACACCGTGGCAGACAGCAACTTTGTTTTGTCACTACCGGCATCGGTGAGGTTCCTGTCTATTTGAACCAAGGTTTGCGTGGTTTGACCTGAAACATCATCAGTAGTATCTGGCGCAGTCGCAACAGTGAATACCAAGCCGGCATACTCGACGGCTCGATTTCGACCCACAGCATTACCGGCAAATCGATTGATATTCATGGGATCCTCCGTAGAGATCGACATCTAGAAAGACAACTATAACACTGAGTTTCCCGTACTCGCGGCAAGTAAATTCTATTGTTGACACGGTCGAGAGATTGACCACATTATTGCTCCATCCAGGCCCAAACAAGATCGATAAGCCCAATATGGGATTAACGCATGGCTTGTTTCGAGGCCAAGGAGCACAAGACAATGTCCACGGTGAATCTGACAGTCGAGAATCTCACACGCGATGCCTTCGCACCTTTTGGTGACGTGATCGAAATCGAGGGACGAACGCCTAGGATCATCAATCAAGGCACAGCCGAGCGTTATAACGATCTAGCACTTGTCGATGTGTGTGACAATGGTGGCCGGCCGCTGATCAGTATCTTTCGCGCACAACCCGCCGAACTGCCAGTACAACTGCGGTTGATGGAACGTCACCCGATCGCAAGTCAGGCCTTTATTCCACTTTCGACGACGCCATACTTGGTAGCCGTGGCCGAGGCCGATGCACAGCCGACTCCAGAGCGACTGCGTGCCTTTGTTACCAACGGCCGTCAGGGCATCAACCTGCGGCGTGGGACCTGGCACCATCCGTTGCTCGCACTACAACAGATCAGTGAATTCCTAGTGGTGGATCGTGGAGATGATGGTGGCAACTACGACGAGGTGTCCCTCGAAAACCATAGCGTCATGCTTGACTATCATTGATCCGAGTCTCGTCTTCCTCCAAAACAAACGCAAGCAATCTTTTTCATGGAGTAACCCAGGTACGTGGCGATGATTGGAAACACTTACTCTATATATAGGAGTCGCGCCTCTCTCTTCCGCCGCTTTTTGGCATCTTTCGGGAGGACGTCTAGCCCGGTGAGAAGTTGTGGCGCGACATCCATCGCTGAAGCGCCTCTGCATCCCAGTATTCGATAGCTTGGTTGTTGAGAAAAGGATTTTGTAGCGAGCGCCCGGGCGCGCCCTCGGTGTCAACAATGCCTTCTCGTTTAATGTGTGTTAACGAACGTTTCACCCGCTGGATACGGCGACTGCAACATCTGGATTGACTTTCGGGTAAGCCTCCGCCCAAGCTTGGGCGACATTCACCAGGGTGTCGGAGCCCTTGTTCTGGATCAGGCTGCGCGCCTGAACGGTCGCACCACCGGCCAAAAAGCCAGTCACCAGCAAGATTATAGCAAGAGTAATCTTGAACTTCATGTGATCGTCTCCTCTGAAATATCAGAAAAATCTAAACTGAACAGGTGATACGTCTTCAGTCACATCTCACCTATTCACAATCATATAACGAACGATGGCAATTATGGGCCCATAAGAAAGAGGTTGGCTCGCCCTAAGTTCGCCCCCATTTGCCAGAATTTTTACTTAAGTAAAAATCCGCTTACAAAAAACAGTGACAGTAAGATCGAATTTTTTTTCCAATTAGAAAATAAAAAATTAAATAGCGAATCTGAATCCCCCAAAAACACTCCTCTTAGTAAAAAACCCGACTTTCTTATGAGTAGGCCGGCAGTAGAGGCACGTTTCGCGGTGGTCATATAACTCTCCTCAAAGTTGATGAATAGAAGCCTGAAACTTCAGGCTTTGAGGAGAGTTTAAGGGTCTTCTGTTAGCGAATTATCACCGCAAGATGACCATTAGAATCAGGAGTGTACGATTTGATTATCGGTGTCGTAGACGGTTTTGGGAACGTCGAAGTGGAACACGCTACCCTTACCCGGTTCGCTATCCACCGACACCGAGCCGTTGTGAAGCACGGCCACATGCTTGACGATGGCCAATCCCAAGCCAGTGCCGCCTAGGCTGCGACTGCGCGCCTTATCTACACGATAGAAACGCTCGAAAAGCCGGGGAATATGCTCAGCGGAAATCCCCGGACCCTCATCAATGACATCGATTCGCACATGGGTTCCATTATCCAAACCTTGCATTGTCACCCGAGTGCCCGATGTACTGTACTTGATCGCGTTGTCCACAAGGTTAATGATTGCTTGTGTAAGCAACGAGCGGTCGACAAATATCTTGATTTTCGAGTCGCATTGAATCGCAATAGCGATATCCTTCTCCTCGGCCCTCGCCAGACAGAATTCGCGAGCCGAAGACAACAGGTCTTGCAGGTCATCGGAATGCAGATGCAACAACTCAGACGCGGGCTGGGTTTCCAGGCGAGACAATGTAAGCAGATCATCCGCAATCGCCTCTAGTCGTTGGGATTGCCTGGCCAAGATGCCTAAGAAACGGTCTAAGTCCTCCCTGTTGTCCTTGGCACCGTCTCTAAGTGTCTCCACGAACCCCTTTATTGAAGTGATTGGCGTCTTCAGCTCATGCGATACATTTGCGACGAAATCTTGACGAATGGTTTCGAGATGCTGTAACTGACCGGCCATGCGGTTCATAGCAGACGCCAGTTCTGTAATCTCTCTGACTTCGTATTCAGGTAACTTGCTGCCAAAACGACCCTGTGCAAAGCGATTGGCCCCGTCTACGATGTCTTTCAACGGTGGATTTATCTTCCGATAAAGGTATAAGCTCAACAAAACTGCCGCTATGGCGAGCACTACACCCATCAAAATCAAAGTGCGTTTAAGCTGACTTAACAGATCGTCGATGGAACGCAACGGAATCGACGTCCGCACCACATAATCCACCGAAGTGCCTTCCGTAGCGGGCACCGCCACGTAAAGCAACGTCGCAGATAGCGTGTCGCTATACCTCGTCGTCGAAGTCACCTCACCGTCAAAGCCGCGCGCAATTTCAGGCCGATTGCGATGATTATCCATGGTGTTTGTGTCGGCCTGTGAATCGCACAGCACGATTCCGTTCTCTGCGATTACCGTCAATCGAATATCGGTGACCGAACCCGGAATGTGGCAAGTGGCATCGCTGACCGTAATCGCGCCCCTTTCGCGTCCTGAGGTGATACGCGCAGCGACAATGCTCGCCTTGTCTTCAAGGATCGTCCGTAGTTGTTGTATGAAAAAATCCCGGTAACGTTCAGTGCTGTACCAGGTGAGTGCGGCGAGCGAGATCAACACAACCACAACGCTCGCTATGTAATATATCCATATAGATGGTTTCTTCCCAGGCATTAACGTGGTCATTTAGGCTTCTTTAAAGCGGTACCCCACTCCCCTTACGGTCTCAACATAATCGCTGTACCTTCCTAACTTTTTACGTAGCCCCGCGATGCGAACGTCCACTGCGCGTTCTGTAACTACATAGTTGTCTCCCTTAACGCCGTTGACAATCTGATAGCGGGTAAACACCCAACCGGGATGTCGTGCGAGGAAACACAGCAGGTGAAACTCGTCCCTGGTCAGATTCAGCGGTTGATCGGCCAAACTCGCCCGGAAACGAACCGGATCGGCCACCAAATCGTGAACTGCGATCTTGCCCTTAGAATCTGGCTTTGATCCCCCGAATCGCCGTAGTACTGCGCGAACCCTCGCTATCAGTATTTTCGGGCTAAACGGTTTGGTCACATAGTCATCGGCACCCAGTTCAAGACCCGCGACGATGTCGGATTCTTCTCCCTTTGCGGAAATCATCAAGACGGGAATTGATTGCAGTTTTGAATTGGCCTTTAATCTTTTACACACTTCGAGTCCGTCCACCCCCGGCAACATCAGATCAAGCAGCACAATATTGGGTGTGGTGCTTTCAACAAGGTTCAAACCTGCTTCGCCGGATGTGGCACCGTTGACGCTAAACCCCTCTCGACGAAGGTTGTAACTGATGAGCTCGAGAATGTCCTCTTCATCCTCGATTACCACTGCGGATATGTTCTTCATTAAGTAAAGTTTACTAGCTATTGTAAGGGTTTGTTAACGAATTCTGCTGAACTTGAATGCTATGGCAGGATTCCCGACGATCACTACAACAAACGGGCTGATGACACTACCGATCTGATCCTTAGAAAGAAAGTATCACCAGTCCGTTGTCTTAGTGGTCATCCCATGAACATGGGCAGACCCGACACTGGTTTTGTTAAGGGCTACCAGGCAGCCTGCGCACGAACCTGGAAGACACTGGGTTCATCACCATTGAAGTCGCCACCGTCCACATCCAGCACTTTGATGTAGTTCGCCATGAAGCGCAGGTTCCGTGTCGGGTACCAATTTAAGCCAAGGGTGAAGTCATCTTGTTCGCCGCCATTGATGTCGCCATCGGATAAATTGAGATTGCTGAAGCGCGCTGCGATCTCCCATGCACCCCTACCGCCTTTGCCGACAACACTCTTGGGTTTTATACCGTCAAATACTCCTTTTTTGAAGTTGTAAGGTCGCGACTCACCAGTTAAGAAGTAACTGCCTTGGATGTAGAACCCGTCAAAATCGACATCAGATTTACCAGCGATGGCGCGCTCGACTTCGGCGGCAAGGTATTCGCCCTGTAACGAGAATGGCCCCCATGTGCCGGCTGCCGCCACACCAATACGACTAATGGTATCGGCGTCGAGTGTCCCGGTATCAATCAGCCGGGTATTGGTAACGTGGGATTCAGGCCGGGCCCTGAACCTGACCTTTTCCACGTCATTAGTGCTGCGTGAACTCAGTGACAGCCCTAAGTGTATGGCCCTGGCGTCTTCATGGATCGGGGAGAAAGTCACACGACCCGTTAGACCCAACCCTGAACTGCCTTCTCTTCCGTCGTCTGTTTCAACGTCGGTGTCCACCCCTTCTCCAAATATACCGGTGGCAAGCGTCCACTTATCACCGTAAGTATGGAAGCCAAATCCCAGGGCCCTACCGGGCACTAATGCATTGGGTAACGCCCGCTCCATGAACGTGATGTACTTGGAACTGGTGAGCTCTTCCAGACTAAAAGGTTCCTTATAGTTACCGATGGTTAGGTTAGTCGGCTTAAATCCGAGGTACTGGATATATGCATCCCGGATGCCATCAATCGGATCATCAGTGTTTGCAAATTCATACTGCAGCTTGAAAGCCCAAGCCTTTAGCCACTTGCCTGACATGTACAATCGAGCCCGTCGAATTTCTGCGCCACTTCCGAGATCCACTTGGTCCTCGTCGTACGCGGCGGCATCGACCATGATTCGGCCACCGATGCGCCACTGCCAATCCCCGTTCGGGTCCTCGAATTGGAGCTTGCCTTTGGTAGTCACCTTCACAGAATCTTTGGTGGCTTCCTCGATTTGCTTCTGCACCGCTTCGGTCTTTTGCTCCTCCTCCACCGTTGCAGACTGCCGTAACAATTCGTAGGTCTGGGCATCAATGGTGCCGTTATCGCGCAAGACCTTGAGAAGTTCCATCATTGCCTCGTTTCCTGCATAGCTGGGCGACCACGAAGCTATGGTGCCCCCCAACAATATAGCTACCGCAAATTTGCTTTTTTTCCAGTTCACTTACCTGCTCTCCTGTTGCTAATGTTGTAGTGCCAAAGCCAAGCCATAGCCGGGCCAGCACGCAACCAACTAAAACCAGTAATTACCCTCAGTGAAGTTAGATTAGATTTGTTACGTTTTTGTGACGCTTACATGACTGTTGTATTACTCGTACGCTACCGCGAGTCCCATGCAGCATGTGTTAGGGTTTGTTTACGCAAGCACGATACTTGTATTACGCCTGTGCGTGAGCGATCCCACTCCCAGCACGATGGTTGTTTATCTGTCCGATCTTTGGATAAAGATCAACGCCGCTAGATGTTGGCCTGGGGCACCAAATCGGCGAATTTTTCAGCAAATAAGTGATTGAGGAAGGCCTCCCAGATTGCCGCATCAAAACAAACAAACCGGGGATGTGCCAAACTAAACAGCAGTATTGCTTGGGATCTGAGTTTAAAGAGCTATTGCCCAGAGAAGTAACAATCAGTTAACAACAAAGCCCTTAACGGTGCTCAAATGTCTGAACTGGAAAAGTGGCTTGACAATCTAGGTCTTGGCGCGTATCGACGTGTCTTTGAACGGCACGAAGTAGATATCCATGCCCTCCCCTCGTTGAGCGACGACGACCTTAGGGAATTACACATACCTTTAGGACCTAGAAAGAAACTTCTGAGTGCAATAAGCGCCCTGGATTCACCTCGGGCCAGTACGTGGAATGTCCAGTCTGACAATCCTGCTACCGTCTCATCGCCCCTCGCCGAACGACGCCCCCTCACCATTCTAATTTGCGATCTTGTCGCCTCGACCGAATACGCCGATATAATGGATCCGGAGGATTTCCGCGATTTAATTCAAGAATACATGGATACTTGCAGTGCCGCGATCAAGAGATACGATGGTCTCGTGGCAAACCATATCGGTGACGCCGTTACCGCCTATTTCGGATATCCCCAGGCACACGAGGACGACTCTGAGCGCGCCCTAAGGGTAGCGTTTCACATGCTCGACACTGTCGGAGACATGAAAGTAGGATCTTCCCCGGTACAGGTGCGGATTGGTGTCGCAAGCGGCTTAGTCGTCGTCGGGCAGTTCGCCGGCGCTCCGGCGGGTGTGTCCACCATGGCGTTTGGATATGTCGCACATCTCGCCGCACGACTGCAAGCCCTCGCCACACCTCAAACAATTCTAACCGACGACAGGACTTACAAAACCACTAGCGGGACATTTGAATTTTCGGATCGCAAAAAACACAAGCTGAAAGGATTCGCCAACCTCATGCAGGTATGGGAGGTGAAGAGTATCAAGACCACGGAAAGTCGGTTTGCTGAAAAGCATAGTGTGAGCACATTGATCGGACGAGACCGAGAAATCGACTTGTTACTCGATTGCTGGAACAACACGGTGGACGATCGTCGGATCAGGGTCATTGACCTTGAGGGAGAACCAGGTATTGGAAAATCCCGCATCGTTCACGAACTGCTGCATAAGATTTCGTCCACCCCCCATATGCAGTTGTTTTATCAATGCTCTCCCTATTTCTCTACTACGGCGCTATACCCGATA
>JAOTYS010000694.1 GCA_029861795.1 Gammaproteobacteria bacterium
ACGCATAAATATTCTGGTCGTCGTCACCAACGGCAAACAAGGTTAGACGTCCGTCAGGGTCATTGAGTGTTCTGCCGGCTACCGCTGATATAAGGTCGTACTGTTCTGGGCCGACGTCCTGATACTCGTCGACCAATATCCATCTAAATCCTGCTAACAATCGATCGCGTTGATCATCAGCTTCTTCCGGGGGAAGGCCTTCGCCCTGTAATAGCTTGACCGCTTGCTCGAGAATTTCCTTGAAAAAGCGGGAGTTAATTTCGCGGCCAACCAGGCTTGCGCCAACCAGCCGCATCGCAAGGGCATGGCAAGTCAACACGGATACGCCCTTGGCATCATTCCCGATGAGGTCAAAGAGGCGGCGGCGTATTTCTACGGCCGCGTGTCGATTGTAGGCGAGTGCCAATATGCCCTTTGGGTTTTCACGTTTTGCTCGAATCAGATAGGCGATGCGATGCACAAGAATTCGTGTTTTGCCGGAGCCGGGCCCTGCGAGCACGAGAACGTTGGTTTGCTCCCTGTCATCAGTCACGATTCGCTGTTGCACCGGATTGTTTAGTTCTTCAACGATCCGACGCCAGGAGTTCGGTGTGGTTTGTATCGATAGTTCCTTTTCTCGACCTGGCAGCCAGCGTTTAACAAAATCTTCCCGTGACAATTGGAAGTAATCCATGGAAAGATGTAACGCTTCCGCCATGGTTCCTAGTCCCCTCTGCGCGTATTCAGCCATAACGTGAATTTGAAAGACCTGCTCGTCATAGTGTTCCTGCAGCGGTACAAAATCGGCCTTAATGAAATTGCGCTTGTCATCCGATAAATGAATGGTCATGGCTGGCCTAAACACTGCCAAACCTTTGTGTAGTCGGAGCACTTCCTGTTCATGTAACCAGAGTAAGGCGTAATCAATGAGCTTGACCGGGTCTCTGATTTTGGCCGACTGCAAGACCAAATCGCTATCGATTGTTTTTCTCAGTTTGCCGAGAGTGGTCTCGGCTAGTAGATCAGTTCCTCTGGCGCCATCCTGCAAGGTTGATATCAAATGCTCTAGTAATGCGCTGGCTCCTGTCCTTCGCAGTTCAGCGGTTTTTTCGAGACCGCGCCACTTTCGCTGGAGTGTGATCCGAACGCTTTCGCTGTCGATTTTCTTAAGCTCAATGCTGCCGGTGCCACCTGCCTCGCTTCTGCCATCCATGGAGAGGCTTCTCAAGATTCTCCAGACTTTTTCGGGTAAGGCTTCTGGGTGGCCGTTATCTTTCAAATGCTGGGTTGTTTGTCTTAGGTGAAATATCGATGTTTCACCTTTCTCCAGGTCGGGAGCGAGTTCTCGCATCAATGCGATAAGATCGGTTTCGAGGTCGTTCGCCCCTTTAAATCGGACTTTGGAGTTACGTGCTACGCCTTGATGAACGAAGGCAGTTAATGCGGTGTCATTGCTGGCTATGCCGAGGCTTTCCAGATCGTAAAGGGCGCGCCGCAGCCCCTCTGCGCTTAACCATGACTTCCCCATAAGCTGATCGGTCGTAATGCCTTTATCGGGTTCTGCATCAATCAGGCAGCTGACAATTTTAACGAGCTGTTGCTTGTAACGACCTTTTATCTTTTCATTTTCTAAGCGCTCCTTAGCTTCCGCTACTGTCGAAACTTGAAGTGATGATGGGAAAACCTGAACACGGTTTTCTTCCCGATTTAAAACCTTTGATTCTTCAAGCCACAGCAATGCTGTGCGCACTCGTGTATCATCAGTTGCAGAATCTCGCTCAAATACTCCTTCCTCTTCTTCAGCAAGTATTTCTCCACTGGTTGCAACCAGTTCCCCTTCCTGTTGTTTCTTAGAGCTCAGGCGGCGCAGTGATTTTAAAATGGCGACGATGTCCCGGTGCGAAAGCCTGGAGTATGCAGACATGCTGAACTGGCGTTCGATATCTTCGGTGGTGTACAACAATACGCAGCGTGCAGAGGCCCTATCACGGCCGGCCCTGCCAGCTTCTTGTATGTAGTTTTCAAGTGAACCGGGAATATCAGCGTGGATAACGAGCCGAACGTCCGGTTTGTCGATCCCCATGCCAAAGGCATTTGTTGCTGCGATGACTCGCAGGTCACCTTTGATAAAACTCTCCTGCACATGTTTTTTAACCTCTGGAGTAAGCCCGGCATGGAACCTGTCTGCAGATAGGCCGCTAGCCTGTAGATACTTTGCAATTTCCTCCGTTTGTGAGCGGGTTGCACAGTAGACAATAGTGCCGCCGGGTTGATCCTCGGGAAGATAAGACTGGATTAGTTGTAAGATGTGGCCATATTTCTCCGC
>JAOTYS010000179.1 GCA_029861795.1 Gammaproteobacteria bacterium
GACTTTGCAAATGGTGGTGCGTTACTCACACCAAAATGGCGACCACATTAGGGTTGCCATGGATCGACTTGAACAACGGTACAAAGTAGGGTCTTAGGCCGTTTTCCTCGGCACGATTACACAAGGATTACACAAACAAAAAAGAGGTTTTCGTCTCTAACATGTAACTCTCTGATTTACATGGCTGGGGGACGAGGATTCGAACCTCGGTTGACGGAGTCAGAGTCCTCCACGAACAACAACCCACAATAACTGGCAGCATACAACAACTATTGAATCAATGCGTTATTGGAGGACGTGTTGTTGTGCGTTGTTGTGGATGACCGTCGATTGTTGCCTGCAAGTGTCCCATGAGTGTCCCACAGCCCAAGGGGTAGAGATGGCGCCGGGGACTTATTGTTATGAGTTCTTGACACTTAACCCAGAGCTTCTCATGTATTCTTCAAGCGTATTGAGTTCATCAAATATTTGGGCGACCTTGTAAATAAGAGGCTCTACTTCGAGAGTGCTTCTATCAGGTAGAGGCAACTCTGCACGGGCACCATCAACAGACACCAGAATAAATCTTTCTATCAACGCACTGTCATAAGAAAGATCATACCAATAGCTATTAGCAGTCGGGTCTGGATATTTATTTGCCCATGGCGCTTTAAACTTTCTAACATGGATACCTTGATCATCCAATCTGACTCTGATGCGCAAGCGAGGATCTTCTTTCAGAAATGCCTCCTCTGCCCAGTTTGTTTTAACCCACTTCCAATCGGTTTCGGCATTTGTTGTTCTTATAAATTCTAAAATCTCCTCATAATCCATGTGCCTTACCGGTTTTCTGCTAGGAACGACATACTCGGCGATTGACGGGCTTGCAAATAACAACGAACTTACTAGACAGAAAACATATGCGATGGGCTCTACATCTTTACCGACCATCCACACAACGCCTGTCGCCAACGCGAGCACAAAGAACATGCCGGCAACAACTCTTAATGCGTGAGCGTATTCCTTGATCCAGAGTGCGATCTTAATGACTTTCTTGTTCTTCCTGACGGCGTCAATATCCATTCGTTTACGTATGACGCTCAGGTAGGGGCTATCTCTATCTGAAATTTGTTCTTAACCATCTTCGCATCGTAGTAGCTGACGTTCTTTTCAGAAAGCAATTTGCGTATAACCTGTCTGTTTTTTTCTGGCATTCGCAAGCCAAATATGATTCCGGAAAGCATCTCATCATCATCATATTCCTTCTCATGCCCTTTGTATCGCCCCTCGACATCCTTGGGTGCGTCCAGTGCTCGCCATTCTCGTTCATAACACCAATGCTTTGATTTCGTCAGAACGATCTTAGCGAACTCCTCGATTTGTTCTTCCGTCTTTCCTAGGAAATAGTCCACAAGCGGGAATTCGTCGTCTTCTGGATACTCAACCTTTCGAGCGAATTCCAGAATGTTGCCTGGCTTTCGACGGAATTCGATGCAGAAGCCGGTATGACCATCCGCATAGTGTGACCACATCAGTATGTCCAATGGCGTCTCGCTCATCGTGTAAATACCGAATTGCTCCATAGCAAGCTTCTGAAATAGCTGTGACTTCTTCTCCAAATAGCTGCTGTAGCTCGCAGAATCGGATGCAATTTGCTGTAGGCGGTCGATCGCCTCCGGTATCGGGATCTTTTCGTGGCTGGACTCCAGAGGGGTCATCTTTTTCACAAAGTCCTCGGTGCTACTAAATTCGAATTCTCTTCGTGCGCGGCAATCAAAGGGATCGTTAAATGCAAAGGAGGCGGCGAAATATACCCTGTTGTTCGCCAGCATGCCCAGAGAACGTGGCGAGAATGTTCTGTACTTATAGAGTTTTGTGACGTCGGGATGTTCCATCAGATGCTCAGCCCAAACGGCGTTCCTACGGATCTTGCATTTCGGTTATTTCCACCACCTACGAGATCTGCATCTGCCGAATCATTTATCCACCGGACTTTCAGGAGCTATCCCCTGAGCCAGGTCTCTTGTAAGCGAGATGAATGACATGCCTTGGTAGACCACAAAGACCCAGACCGAGGAATTCTTTTGCTCGGCACTGACAGCATAGCGGTAACAGAAGACATCGTTCCCGATCGTATACATCTGATTGGCGCGAGTTTGTTCGACAAGTTCAAGCATCGTTTGCGGCGCGGTACTATCTTTTCCCGAGAGACCGCGTGGCGAGAATGCATCAATCGTACAGTGGAGCGGCAAGCGACGGCCGGTATGGTGCAGGAACAGACCGCGAGTGATTCGCTCTACAACACGAGTGAGACGCGTCAGATCTACGTTGTACGCGCGTGCCTTGCCAAGATAGATCCCCCCTGGGGAGGTGTGATCGACTTCGCGGATACTAGATAGTAGCGCATGGCGGAAGCGTTTCTTTCTTGGCTTTTGAAGCGAGCGCCAGATCGTGGCATGAATCCGTTTTGCTTCGGAGTGCTCCCCCGCCTTCTCCTCCATCGCGATCACGGCACGAAAGTACTCATCATCGAGCGAGGCACTCTGATTGCACGATAGGCATGACGGAACGGTGATCAGTTCGGGACGTGGCTTCGCAAACAGGAGCTTAGGCGGAACATGGTCAGCGCTTGTTGCAGGCTTCTCGCAATATGTACATACCTTCGCGTCTTTCATCTGGGCACTGAATTGCGCGTCGTGCTTGAGCCGTTTGTTATGTGTTCAGTTGTTCAATATCAATCGTCTGCTGCGTCCCATTCAGCTAATTTATTAGTAATATAAGCTTTTTTTAGGTCAGGGTTTTTAAAGAGCACCTTTCTTCTATATTCTGAAGCCCACTCGTCTATAGATCGAAATAGAAACCACCATGATGCCCCAAAGAGAAATAACCTTACAATTTCGTAGAAAATAGATTCCATTGGATATGCTTGAAAACCAAATGCAAGTACGACTGTCCATATAAGCGTTGCTATCCAAGGAAGCTTTGCTACATGCTTATATTTAAAATCATCGTTCATCAAACTTGCTTCCGTTCGTGCAATTAAGATATACCTTGTAAGGTGAGGGTGGGAAGTTCGGATTCATGCGTCACTTGGGATGGCAGACGCCGCTGTACGCATTAAAGTAGGGACTGTTAAGCAAAGCGGTATTTTCGACAAAGAGCGCCTTCTCTCCGGTCCCGAAAATCACAAGGGTTCCAACGTTCGGATTAGCATCATCCTCCCCGACTAGTATCAGATTGGTTCGTTCTCGTTCGTTCCCAGTTTGCCCGGTTCGAAAAGAATCTCGAATTCTGTACCGGGACTCGGGGCGACTGATATCCGAAGCCGACCAAAAAATCGTCTCCATCGAACGCACCGTCTTAGCTTGAAAATCTAGCACCATCCGTAGGTTATGGCTTTTTCCAACGGAATCACAAACCAATCCGGTCGCGCGCCACTCGCAACTAATCCCTTGCGTCTGCTGGTCTTTTGTCCTGCCGGAATCATCGAATACACACGACCATCTCGAACTTATCTCCGGCAGTTCGCGCGCCGTCGCACAAATTGCGACGACCAAAAGAGCGACCCCTGTCACAGCTCGTATTTTTTTATCCATTATCCTGACCCCCCTGCGCGGCTACGTCAAAATCGAGCTGACCAATTAAATTCTACTCCACTTTTGGGGAACCACGGGGAAAAGAGTTATGTCCAGTACTGCCCAGAAAGGCTTTGTAATTTGATAGATGGGAATGGCAAGCGAGGCAGATTACATGTGTTCACAATAGGGAGTGATGGAGTCAATTCGAGCCTGGTTCGTAGGTACAGCGTAGAACTCAAGCATCGTTCTAATCGTCATGCGCAACATACTTCCATTTTGCGATCGGCCTCGTTAGTCTGGCACGGATGGGGCGAAGCAAAAAGAGAAGTCAGTAAAAAGGGGGTTTTCTTTGTCTAGTATCCGGACGACTAAAACTAAACCCTAAAGGCCCTATCCCTTGATCCATATCAAACTCAAGGGCGCATACTAGTGCTGTACTGATACATCCCCACTAGCCTGAGCCTTGGGCGGCTCAGTCTAGTCGCACTGGAATGGCCTTCTGGGCTGCCGTGTTAGGTGCCTTTACATTGCTCTGGACTAACGGAAATAACCGTTATTTGTTTGCCCAATTTTCCGTAATACGCATAATGCACAGTCACGCCACTATCGACGAAGGCTCTCATCTCTTTACTACTGCAGACATTGTTAACAATTTTGCTACCCATTGCCTGTGCCAATACCTTAGGATCGACATCGTCAACAGAATACTTGACCAATGTGTAATGGTATCTGAAAGTCTTGTTAAGTCCCGCAGTGCTATCCATTCGAGTGTTCGCATCAACCATCGTGGGTAATTGTTTGTTTATTTGAGCAGCGGTTTGCATCAACGTCTGGTCGAGTTCGCCTTCTCTCTTTCCTTCAAAGAATCTATTCGTAGTTGACTGTCCGATCAACTTTCCGATCTCACCAGCAAAGCTGCCGACAATGAGAATCGCCATCACCACTAACGCTATGGCAACGCTTTTCTTAATTGTCGTTTTAGCCTTAACGATGGAAGCTTCCTTACGAACTACCGTACCGGTTAGAAACCCGTATCCACAGTCACAATACATGGCAGAATCCGGATTATCGAGTTTGCAATTCGGACAAGTCTTCATTCTTTTCTTCCTATGTACCGAACAGGAGAAACTGCAATTGCACAACGAATCCCGTCGGGCATTGAGATTCTTGTTTACTCATGTTGCCCTCCCGTAATACGCCATTCAAAAAGGAGAACGGCGCTTAATTACAGCTCACAGTCACAATGTTGTCAGATCCTGCTATCGCTGTTCCGTCAAAGGTTTCCCCGGTAAGCAAAACACTGGTGTCACCACATGCGATTCCTGTCTCCTGCGTTTTCAAGTGGAGTACGAGGTCAAGATCACCATCACCATTGGCATCTTCAATGTGCCCCTTTCCGTGAGCTTCTTTGGCTCCATTTGAACCAAAAGCGACACTTAAGGGATCGACGGTAGTGGCATCAAACGTGTTCGTCGTCAGGATAGCGACTGGAATCTTGCCTTTGCTCTTGGGGTTGACAGAGTTCGGATCACTGCCGGGTTTCAAGTCGATCAGTACACTGATGAGTGGATCAGCGTCGCAGGCATCGCCAACACCATCAGCATCGCCATCCCTCTGATCAGAGTTGGGGACCGTGGGACAGTTATCAAAAGCATTAAGAAAACCGTCTTCGTCCATATCGTCCAGAACCACCTCGCAGGCTTCTCCTATACCATTTCCGGGTCCTTCTGGCCCATCTACGGGAAATACATCCTCTTGGAGAGGGTTCGGTACAGTGAGACAGTTGTCACATGCATCACCGATCCCATCAGCATCGACATCCTCTTGGTCGGGATTAAATTCCGTACGACAGTTGTCAGCGTCGGCAAGTACACCATCGTTATCTGTATCATCGGGGTTGAACGTCCCGACGACCAAGGCTGCCGGCTCGGATTGAGTTACATCTACTGCCGTAACCTGTAAGGTCCATATACCAGGTTCTGCATTTTCTATCAGAACACTTATCGGTGGTGTTTGAGATTGGTGATCAGCAAAGAGGCCTCCATCGGGTTTAAACACTTGCAACCGAAACACACTTCCAGGCCACTGCAATACTATGTTGAGAAATTGCATATTATTGTTATCAAACGCAAACTGCTTCGTTTCTCCGTTAACGTATAACTCGATCACTTCAAGCGACCTTGCGAATTTCCCAGGAAGTTGAGCTTGGGCCTGTGATAATGCATCAGTCACAAAAAGGTCGTCTATCAACCAGAGATTACCAGCGTCATGAACCAGAATGCGGGCGATATTCCCTTGTACCGTGAGCCTATCGAGGCGTCCTGTTCCCACGTTGGGCGCGCCACTTGCGGAATCGACAAGTACACCAGCAGAGTCATAACCCTCTAAAAAGAGATTCTCCGCGGCGCTATAGGACAGACCAACTGTTTTGAAATTATTATCGGTGAAATCAATCTGGCCTAGGCCCTGGTTTGGTCCTAACCAAGCAAAGACATGCCCGTTCGACGCAAATGGCCCTGACGGGTCAGGCGCCGGTTGAACGTTATAGATAGGTAGACGCTCGTCACCATAAATCCAATCGAACCCCTGTGTCGTGGTAAATGACATTCCAGGAATGCTGCTGCGAATTGGTTGACTGTCAATTCCGTCTTCAAAGTTCATGACTCGCCCTACCGGAAGACCGATAAAGAAGAGGGCGGCCCTGCGATTCTCATTGAACGTCGGTATGATCTCATCTTGGTCAAGCTTGAACAGCTCATTCAACACCGAACGAGGGAGACTATCCCAATGAAAAGGTAACTCTGGCGGCAGTTCGATTGTAAAGGCCAATATACCCTTCTCTCCATAGGCCCAATCCGTTAGCTCGCCATTTGCAGTGTAACCAAGGAAATCTGAGCCTGTTCCTATCTTGTAGATATGGTTGCGGCCCCCGAATATACGGGCACGCATTTCCTCCGCTATTGAGCGAAATAGAGGCTCGTCGGGGTTCCTAACGGTGTCACTATATGACCAAGGATAGAGTATCAGCTGGCCGTAACTATGATAGGTTAGTAGTGCAGTAAAATTTGGCGTACCGCCGAGGGAAACTCGCCCCTCGATGAGATCTCTAATCGCTTGGGTTTCGCGTTCAGAAAATGGCAGTGGCCCTCGATAACACTCCCAGTAAATAAAGCTGCACCGATTCGGCGGAAAGCGGACGAATTCAAAGCCGTAATTTCGATTAGGATCTACGCCAGTAAACGGTGACGGTAAGAGAGGACGCCGGTTTTTGCGCCAAAACCGATCACCCATCATTAAATCCTGGGTAAAAATATATCCGTCGGGGTTCAAAATCGGCACAATCCAGATTTCCCGGCTGTCTACTAATGACTGAATCTCTGGATCGTCATAATGCGACACTAGGTACTCCGCCAGCCGGAGGGGAACTTCTATGGAAATCCATTCTCTCGCGTGGTGACCACCGATAATGAGGACGTCGGGCTCTGACGGATCTTCTACTGTAGGATCATCACTAATCTTTATTGCAGGAATGGAGTTACCCTTAACTGACGTGCCAATAGTCACGACCTTGGCGATGTTAGAACTCGTTTCCAGTTGATTAAGTGCAGCAACCACCTCGTCGTACGTACGGTATCCCTCAACTAAGGCCGAGGCAAAACTCGCATAACACAAAAATATCCACACACAAACACGAAACAGTGCGCTTTGCATAACCCCCTCCTGACGGAAATCAGTAAGAATTCCGACTGCTTCTAAATTTCACCTACCGGCAAGGAACATATTCTGGGCAAACGATAACGTCAAAGCCCACCTCCTGGATCTACTGTACTTCGAAATCGAACCCCGTTATTTTCTTCTCACAGCTAATCGACGCCGAAGCAGAACAATCGCCCTCCACTTACAGAGGAGAGAACGTACTCCCCAGGCTCAAGAGGTTGTGCCGGTGAGATCGCCAGTGATTCCTTGCCATAGCGCGCTGCGTTGAAAGGCAAAAGAGCCTCGTCACCACCGCTCGTTGAACCCCCAAAAGTACCCCCCAGGCACCCGTCTTGCTAATTTCAAACCGCCGGTTTTTCTTCTTCACCTTGAGCTGAGCTAGTTTGAACATCGTTGTGGGATCCATTTGAGGAGAAAACCCGCGGACAACAAACTCCATTTTCTGTCCAGCTTTAAATTGAACATTGGATTTTTTACCTTTAACTTCGTAAAAGCTAGACGCTCCCCCCATACCCAGAGCTTTCGCTTTCGTTTTCATGACCGCGTTTGCCTGCTCCAGGGGTATGAGCTTGCCGCTTGACGCATCAAGGAAAAAGAACTGATTGACGTACTGGGGCTCTTGTTGTGCAACAGCGAAAACAGCCGTTCCAATCAGCAAGGCCCCCATCATTGAAGAAATTACAGTGCGCATGATTGTCCCTCCATTCCACGATAAGGTGTGGATTGATGTTGTGTGTGGAGACAAAAAGATAGAGGGGCGCGCTGGGTAAATCCCAGCGCGAGACAATCCTTTTTGAATGTTTTGCCTCCCTGCGGTGTACTGGCTCTTGTCGCTCTGCATTTTGGCGACTGTCTTGCTCAGAAACCGCCTGAGTGCCGGAATACAGGGGCACTCAGTTTAAGGGCGGAGGGAAAGATCCCTCCTAAAGCTAAAGGACAACAACTGGCGGGTGGTGAGTGATTATTGTTAGTGGTCGTGCAATTCGGGAAGGCTTGAGTGCAAACTAGCCGTCCGCAAATCATCACCCGTCGAATAACGGGGCATCCCAGCACACGACGGCAAAGGAAACATTGATCTATGTCAATGTATTCCTTGCACTTTGCTCGCCCCGGTCTAGCCCATCTGCATCACGGCCCCTAGTGCAAACGCACTAGTCGCGGCGTGTCAGCACCAGCGGGAGCGGTGTCTTCTGGCCTTAAGCATTTGCATGAAAAGACACAGTCAAATGGTGGATTCGCATGGGTCAGGGGCAGGATGATAATGACAAGACAACGCTTTAATGTTGTGCTCGGCAGGTGATGGACGCCCAGTCGGCTTGCCCAAGCTATTAAGCCCC
>JAOTYS010000695.1 GCA_029861795.1 Gammaproteobacteria bacterium
CCGCACTATTTGCTGGCGCAACAAGCACGTGCGCCTCAAGTGCAGCTGAACTTGGGCGTTAGTGTGCGCAGAAACATGGAAGCCATCTACGACAAAATCGGGGTTGATTACGATACGACCAGGGAAGCCGATCCGGTCATACTCTCCAAGCTTGCTTCGTTACTAGACATACATAGCTCGAAGAAATATGTAGATGTTGCGTGCGGCACAGGGAACTACACGTCTGAACTAGCGTATTTTGGTGGTGACTGGTCAGCGTTCGATCATTCCCAACAGATGCTGTCAGAAGCAAGAACGAAATCCTCTTTGGTAAATTGGCAACAATTTGATGTCGCTGATACAGCTTACGACGATAATTACTTTGATGGCGCAACTTGTTCTCTTGCAATTCATCATTTCCCCAACTTGGGAAAAGCCTTTACCGAAATTGCACGAATACTGAAATTGAGAGGCAAACTCATCATCTTTACAGCCACCCCAGATCAAATGAAGTCTTATTGGCTCAATCATTACTTTCCTATCATGATGGAGCGCTCATGCGATCAAATGCCAAGTCTTGAACTAATTGAGCCAAGCCTTAAAAAAACCGGTATTAATATAGAAGTCACAGAGCCATTTTTTATTACTCCTGATCTTCAAGATCTTTTCTTATATAGTGGAAAACAAAGACCAGAAATGTACTTATCGGACTCGGTTAGAAATGGCATTTCATCATTTCACAACTATTGCTCGGAATCAGAGCTGAGTAATGGCTTGGGCAGGTTAAGTGAGGACATTGAGACAGGGGCGATTAAAGCTATCATGGAAAAATACGAAAGCGACAATGGTGACTACCTCTTTATATCCTCATGTGTACACTAACAAACGCATGCAGTCGGACCATCAAACCGCTACGCGTTTTGATGGCTGCTGATGCGAGGCATTTTGTTGCACCGTAAATATAATTCATTGGGCGAATGAAAATATTAGCAATTGTTATTCTGGCTATAGTTTTGACGCTAGTAATTACAGTAGGATCATTGAGGACCGATTGGGTATTTTATCCCGAGACTGGAATGCAAGAGTACGAAAGGTCCTTTTTGGGTTTAGTTATTGAGCCGATGAGCGAACGTAATTACAAAGAGTGTAAAAATATTAAACTTGGAGAAAAGGCTGTTGGAAAATCTAAAGTATTAATTTCGAGTTGTTATTTGGTATTTGGTTGTGTTGTTTCAGAAAATCCGTCTGATGTATTCGAGTGTGCAACATAACAAGCGCATGCAGACGGATCGCCAAACCGCTACGCGTTTTGATGGCCACTGATGCGAGGCGTTAAACTCTCAAACCTGGTAGAGAAATAATAGTGTGAAAGAATGTAATCAATGCGGAAAATGTTGCAAGAACTATAGTGATGGCGGGTTATCTGCATCGGAAAGCGAAATAGAGTTTTGGGAGATATTTAGGCCCCGTATATATAATTTTGTCAGTGGAGGAAATATCTGGATAGATCCAAACACAGGTAACCAAATTAAACGGTGTCCGTGGTTGCGGAAACTACCAAATCAAGGCAAGTATGTCTGTGATATTTATTACGATCGCCCCGACGATTGCAAACATTACCCGGTTACTATCGAGCAAATGATAAAAGATGAGTGCGAAATGTTGGATGCGCGAGATTTGGTCAACCCGAAGCTGGCACAGAGTGCTCTGGATAAACTAATGGTTGATTGCAGGCCGTCAGTCGAGGGTAGATAGTTATGGTAAGGATTCAACTTTACAAATCATTCAACCGGACGCGGGAAGGTGCATTGGCGCGTTTCCGCGGAAACGTCTGCAGGCACGCCGCTAAATTCAGGCGTTAGGCGGCGTTAAGGGAATTCTTCGCAGATCAGGGGATTAACTTGGCTACACTGTCCCACCAGGAAGCGAGGCGAACGTATGATCGAATCGGCTCGTGGCAAGACTCGCAACGGTTCTACGAGGACCAGGCCACTTCGCGGGTCCTGCAGCACGGAGATTTCACTTCCGCAGAGTCCGTATTCGGGTTCGGATGTGGAACCGGTCGATTCGCGCTGCGACTGTTCGATGAATATCTATCTGACACAGCCTACTACCGTGGAGTAGACGTAAGCCCCAGAATGGTTCGGCTGGCCCAAACCCGCCTTGCGCCACACTCGCCGCGGGCGGAGGTGATCCTTACCGAAGGCGAGTCTCCGGTTGAGGAACCCGCCAAGTCCTATGATCGATTCATATCAAACTACGTCTTCGATCTTCTGTCCCACGAGGATATCCGGGCCGTGCTTCGAGAAACCCATCGAATGCTTC
>JAOTYS010000697.1 GCA_029861795.1 Gammaproteobacteria bacterium
CGCCATCAGTTCTCGCGGAACGCGTCAGCGATTACTTTGAGCTGGATGTCCCCAGTCCGTATATGTTAATTTTCGCTCCGATTCGGGAAGAATTACGAATTCCTTTAACTAACAAGCAACAAGAACTCTTCGGGATAGACAAATTGAATCTCAAGCGGTCTGACCTTCCTGCTATTACACATGTCGACTACTCAGCCCGAGTGCAAACCGTGCATGAAGAAACGAACCCTCGTTACTATAATCTCCTTAAGGCATTCGACCAACGTACTGGATGCGGCGTGTTGGTTAATACGTCATTCAATGTTCGCGGTGAACCCATCGTATGCACACCGACGGATGCCTACCGATGTTTCATGAGAACGGAAATGGACTACCTTATAATCGAGAACGTTCTGCTTGATAAGAAGCAGCAGCCATCTTGGGACAAGGACACGTCTTGGAAAGATGAGTTCGAGCTGGACTGAAGTGGCGATGATTCACAAAATCCCGAGACTCGATCAGTCAGGTCTTCGAAGATTCGGCGTCACGACTGGCGCGATCGTCGTCGCGATATTCGGATTACTCTTGCCATGGCTTCTGGATAGAGCATTGCCTCTATGGCCTTGGATTGTTGCAGCGCCACTATGGTTACTGGCCACAGCACTCCCAGCATGGTTGGAACCGGTCTATCACGGTTGGATGCGATTCGGGATTCTGGCTAGCATGATTACGACCCCCTTAATTCTAGGTATCGTATACTTTCTGATCATATCCCCGGTGGCGTTAGTTCGTCGTTTTGCGGCTAACGATGCCATGCGGAGAGCTTTTGAGCGCGACTCTGTAAGCTATCGCATACCTAGCAAGAAGAATTCTATAGATAGACTGGAGAAACCTTTCTAGTGTTAGATCTTTTGAGAGACTTGTGGGGATTCATGAGGGTGCGCAAGAAGCTGTGGCTTGCACCGATAATACTGGTCATGGTGCTATTGGGCGCCTTGCTGGTATTGGCGCAGGGCTCAGCTATAGCGCCATTCATTTACACATTGTTTTAACGAAGCAAGATCGTTTGGGCGCAAATTAATGTCAAACTAATTACGACGCAGTATGAGGAAAAATGTCTAAAGCAAAGGTCAAGAGGATTTTCGCCAACCTTAGTCTCCTGTTGGTTTTTTTCAGTTTTGCTTTCCTCGCCGGGGAAGTTGTGGTTCGCATGTTATTCAAGGATTCGGTTGTAATGTTTCCTAGGTATCATACGGACGTCCAATATGGCGAATTCACTTTGCGAAGAATTCGGCCGAATTCAAGTTTTTGGCATACCAGCGTTGATGGATCTTGGGAGTTTGAGACCAACGCACAAGGCTTTAGAAACCGCATTGAATTTGACTATGAAAAGCCAGAAGACGTAATCCGCGTATTGAGTTTGGGTGATTCACATACGCAGGGATACGAAGTTCGGCAGGATTTCACTTTCTCCGCTGTGATCGAAAAATATTTGAATGCCAGTGGCTATGAAGCGCAAGTACTAAACACGGGCGTATCGGGTTTCAGTACCGCCGAGGAGTTGGTGTTGCTCGAAAATGAGGGGGTAAAGTTTCAACCGGATTTCGTCGTACTGGGATTCTATGCCAACGATTTCGAAGACAATCTTAAGGCAGGTCTCTTTCGGCTAACCGAAGATGGGACTTTATCAATCGAAAAGAAACAACACATACCTGGCGTCAGAGTACAGAATCTAATATACAGCGTGCCAACGGTCGCCTGGCTAAGCGAGAACTCGTACTTCTACTCGATATTTTTCAATAGCGTGTGGCAGTTTTTCAAAGACAAGCTTGCGACCGATGCCGCTGATGCTACTGCTGAATACGCTGTTCCCACCACGGACAGAAACTCCACTTATGAGATTGAACTTACAATTGCTCTCCTTACACGACTGAAGGAGTTTTGCAGCGAACGAGGAATACCTCTAATCATCGTAGACATTCCGAGATTATCTCAGGACCCTTCGCTACCTCCGGCAATTCAACAGATTATTCCTGATTTAAGTGATGCTTATATTGACGGAGCAGCTTTGTTAGAGAGGTTTGCCGATGTCGCAGAGGTACACAGGCCAGCGGGAAATCGACACATCACTGAGTTCTCGCACATCGTACTGGGTGTTAATGCGGCGGAGCAGATCGCCGCGTGGTTGGGTGAAGAGAACCACGGAGTATCCTCGCCGAATTGATTATCTATCGAAGCGGGTCTGTAACAGGGGCCACGAAAAGAGCCGACTCCGCCGGAAACTCGTGGATAGATCAACGAACAAACTTGCCAGAGACGTGA
>JAOTYS010000180.1 GCA_029861795.1 Gammaproteobacteria bacterium
TCTACCGACGTCGCGGTTGGCATTCCAGCGGAGTTGTTGCGGCGGCGCCCAGACGTGAAGCGGGCGGAACTTCAGGCAGCGGCCCAGAGCGCGATCATCGGTGTGGCGAAGGCAGACCTGTATCCGAGTTTCGCATTATTCGGTTCCATTGGTTTAGCAGCGAGCAGCGGCACTAATACCACAAGAACTGGACGAAACGGATTCGACGAATTATTGGATTCGGACAGCCTGTTCTTTGTGGGCGGCCCTACCTTCAATTGGCCAATATTCAACTACGGACGCATCAGAAACAATGTACGGGTGCAGGATGCCCGCCTCCAGCAGTTGTTAGTAAACTACCAGAACACGGTGCTCCGTGCCGCGCAGGAAGCGGAGGATTCGATGACCGCTTTTCTGCGCTCCAGCGAAGAAGTAGGCTATCGGATCGAGGGCGAAAAGGCGGCGCTGCGCGCGGTCGATCTAGCGCTGATCCAATATCGAGAAGGCGCCACCGACTACACCACGGTTTTGAATACGCAGCAGACTCTCGTTTCAAGCCAGGATCAACTCACTGCGGTGCGGGGCGACGTCGCCCAGAGTCTGATTGGACTGTATAAGTCATTGGGTGGTGGCTGGCAAATCCGCCAAGGCAAGCCGATTCTCCCCGAGGCCACCAAAGAAGAGATGCGCCAACGCACCAACTGGGGTCGCCTTTTGGATCCCAATGTGGAAACGCAGCCCGCTACGACAGCCGAACCACGTCGAAGTCCCGATTGGTAGGGTCGGTTGCGCAGCGTGCGGATGGCTAGCGTCAACCGCGATGCAATAACATTGAGCACTTTAATCATATGACAACACGCCGAATCACGTTACTGATTGCAGTCTGGTCTATTGGTTTTGCGTCAGGCTGCGAGAAAGAACCGGTGGAACAGGCTCCGGTGGTACGGCCGGTGAAGATCGTCACCATTGGCGAAACCGGAGAGGCCACGACACGGGAATTGCCGGGGACCATCAAGGCGACTCAGAACGCGGACATGGGGTTTGAGGTGCCGGGCAAGATCACTGAGTTTCTGGTCAAAGAGGGACAACGGGTCGAAAAGACTGACGTGCTCGCGCGGTTGGATGATCGCGATTATCAGGCCGACTTAGATCAAGCCAAAGCAAGTTCACGCAAGGCCCAGGCCGACCTACAACGCAGCCTGCGGATATACGAGGAGGATCCCGGCGCGATTTCCACTAGCAAGATCGACACGGACCGTAAGGCGGTCGACGTGGCCGAAGCCCAGGTTCGCAAGGCCGCAAAGGCGGTTGAGGATACGGTGTTGCGTGCGCCCTTCGCCGGTCTCATGGCCAGAAAACTGGTGGAGGACTTCCAGAACGTGCAGGCCAAGGAGCCAGTGCTAGTACTCCAAGACATTTCACAGCTGGAGATTGAGGTCAGTGTCCCCGAGCGCGATATGACCCGGGGGGCAACGAAAAGGACCGTTGAAGAGATTACCCAAAGAGCGCAGCCTCAGGTGCAGATCTCGTCACTGCCTGGGCGGAGTTTCCCGGCGCGGGTCAAGGAGTTTGCGACCAATGCCGATCCCGTCACACGTACCTTCCAAGTGCGATTGACATTCGAACCACCGGAGGATGTGGCGATTCTACCCGGCATGACCGCGCGGGTAACCGTGAAGGTGGTCAGAGACGACAAGATTCGATTGCCTTCTCACGCCACGTTCGCCGACGCCGACGGCAAACCCAATGTATGGTTGGTTGATCCCGAATCCATGAAGGTCCAACGCAGGCCGGTCGCACTGGGAGAGCTGACCGGCGGCGAAGTGCAAATCATCGAAGGCGTCGCAGCGGGTGATCAGGTGGCGATATCCGGTGTCAGCCAGCTCCGTGAGGGGGCGCAGGTGCGTCGCTATGAGTGAGGGCCAACCTGGCAAATCCAAAGACCCACCTTGATCAGCCATTGTGAACCTCGCTGAGTTCTCCATTCGAAACCGAACCACGGTTCTTGTGCTCACCACATGCCTGTTGGTGGGCGGCATGCTCGCATTTGGGCAATTGTCCTGGCTAGAAGATCCCGAATTCACTATCAAGGAGGCGTTGGTCATCACGCCTTACCCTGGCGCTGCGGCCGCCGAGGTGGAAGAGGAAGTCAGCGACAAGATTGAGAAGGCGGTGCAACAGCTCGGACAGCTCAAGGAAGTGGAGTCTAAATCGGACCGCGGTCTATCCACGGTCACGGTGAGAATCAAAGATCAATATGACAAGAACTCGTTGCCTCAGGTGTGGGACGAACTGCGCCGCAAGGTCAACGATGTTCAGGCGCAGCTACCGCCGGGCGCGGGACCGTCGATCGTGAATGACGATTTCGGGGACGTGTACGGCATCTTTGTTGCCATCTATGGCCCCGAATACTCCTACGCCGAGCTCAAGGAGTACGCCAAACTGCTGCGCCGCGAACTACTGCTGGTACAGGACGTGGCCAAGATCGATTTCTGGGGTGACCAGAGCGAGGCGGTGTATGTGGAGCCCGATCGTGATCGCATGTCCCAACTCGGTATCTTGCCGCAACAGATCATTGATTCGCTACAAGACAAAAATGTGGTCTCAGATTCGGGACGGGTCAGGGTAGGACAGGAGTACATCGCGATCGATCCTACTGGCACCTTTGATTCGGTCGAGGAGATCGAAGATCTACTGATCATCGGCCACAGCTCGAACCAACAGATTTATTTGCGCGATGTTGCAACCGTGCGTCGTGACTATGTGGAGCCACCCAAGAACGTTCTGCGTTACGACGGCAATGTGTCCATCGGATTGGGCATCTCCACGGTTAAAGGCGGCAACGTGGTGACCATGGGAGAGGCGGTGGAGAAACGCGCCAAAGAGTTGTTGCCGCGTACACCGTTGGGTATCGAATTCGGCGTCATCTCCTTGCAGTCCACGGCCGTTACCCTTGCGATCGAGGGGTTCCTAATCAGCCTGCTCGAGGCGGTGGTGATCGTGGTGGTGGTGCTGCTGGTCTTCATGGGTGTGCGCAGCGGCCTGCTGATCGGATTCATCCTAGCCTTAACCATCTCCGGGACCTTCATCTTCATGGGGCCCTGGAATGTCGCGCTGGAGCGTATCTCGCTCGGTGCGCTGATCATTGCACTCGGCATGCTGGTGGACAACGCGATTGTCGTGGTTGATGGTATCTTAGTCCGTATCCAGCGCGGGATGAAACCAGAAGACGCCGCTAGTGAGGTGGTCGCACAGACTGCATTGCCGTTACTCGGTGCTACGGCTGTCGCGATCATGGCGTTCGGCGCCATCGGTTTGTCTGATGACTCGACCGGGGAGTTTTGCCGCTCGCTGTTTCAAGTAGTGATGATCTCTTTGGGCTTGAGCTGGGTCACTGCCATGACGGTAACACCGGTCCTTTGCGTGATGTTCCTCAAGCCCGCTCAATCGACGAATACTCAATCCGATGAACAGAGTGACCCCTATGGTGGCAGCTTTTATCGTCTCTACCGCGGATTGCTGAAAGCATGTATACGGGGGCGCTGGCTGACGGTGATGGTGGTGGTGGCAATTTTTGCTGCATCCCTGTGGGGATTCCGTTACGTGGATCAGAGCTTTTTTCCCAACTCCACACGCCCGCAATTCACGGTGGACTTCTGGCTGCCCCAAGGCACTTACATCGATGACACGGTGCAAGCAGCGGAGTCTATCGAAAAGTACCTGTTGGGGCTGGATGCAGTTACGCACGTGACGACGCTAGGGGGCGCAGGCGGCATGCGGTTCCTGCTGACCTACCAGCCGGAGAAACTCAACAGCGCCTATCTGCAGTTTTTGGTGGACGTGGACGATTACAGAAACATCGATGCACTGATGCCCAAGATCGAAGATGAGCTACACGAACAGTTTCCGGACGCCCTGGTGTACGCCAAGCGGTTCCTTCTCGGTCCCGGTTCGGCCAAGATCCAAGCGCGCGTCAGCGGCCCTGACCTAAATGTGCTACGCAATGTTGCGGCTCAAATTGAAGATATCCTGTATGAGGACGGCGGCGCCAAGGCGATTCGCACCGACTGGCGTCAACGCACGAAACTGGTCCATCCGGTGATGGCAGAGGAAGAGGCGAATCGTGCGGGCATCGGGCGACCCGATGTCGCTCAGACAATTAAGGCATCGTTTGAGGGTCTTCGAGTCGGCGTATACCGTGAACGCGACGAATTGCTGCCTATTCTTATGCGTTCGCCCGACGCCGAGCGCGAGGATGTGGCTAGTATCCAGAACATCCAGATATGGAGCCCGGCTGCCAGACAGTCAATCCCCTTGCGTCAGGTGGTGTCCGGTTTCGAGACGGCTTACGAAGATGACATCATCCAGCGACTCAATCGGAAACGAACCATAACCATATACGCGGAGCCCAAGACCGAGCAGGCTACCACCGTATTCAATCGCATCCGCTCCAAGGTTGAGGCGATAGAATTAGGTCCCGACTATGAGCTCGAGTGGTGGGGTGAATACCGAGATTCCAAAAGGGCCCAAGCGGGTATTGCGGCCAGCCTACCGATCTTTCTGCTGACTATGGTGCTGATCGTTATTGGTCTGTTCAATGCCTTACGCCAACCCTTGGTAATCTGGCTCACGGTACCATTGGCTTTGATCGGTGTAACGCTCGGTCTGCTCTTAACAAAGCAGCCGTTCGGATTCATGTCGCTGCTCGGTTTTATGAGTCTATCCGGGATGCTCATTAAGAATGCCATCGTGTTGATTGATGAGATGGAAAACCTGAAGCGTCAGGGTGAGGACCCGTACGACGCGGTCGTGAATTCGGGCGTAAGCCGCTTACGACCCGTGTCTATGGCGGCATTGACCACAGCCCTTGGCATGATCCCGCTGCTGTTCGACGCCTTTTTTATCGCGATGGCAGTGACCATTATCTTTGGCCTAATGATTGCCACGGTACTGACCATGGTGGTGGTGCCGGTGTTTTATTCGATATTTTTCCGGATCCCCGCGCCACAGAGGGCCTGAACTCACCGACAAAAGATCGATAGCGCACGACACGCATATCAAGGTCGTTAGAGAGATTGGACTTGCCACCCACTAAGCTCCAGTCAGTCGATTCTGGACTCCCGTTTTCACGGGAGTGACGATCCGTGAGCGACTGACCAATGCATAATCTCATCCAGGCTCTTGGCAAGCAGCGCTATCTGTGTTTTGCGCTGATTGGCATCCTGCTTATCGGGCCGTTGTTGGAAGAGGAACTCGCCTCGCGGCTCGTACTCTATGGGTTGCTGGGAGTGGTGATTGCCACTGGACCCGTCGCGGTCGCGCGATCTCGGAGGGCGCTGTGGATTTCGCTCGGTTTAGCGTTCGTCATGATTGTGCCGGGCCTATTCTCCGATATCGCGGACCAACCGGTAGCCTACAGTATTTCCACGGTCGCTGCTGTTGCGTTCTTCGGTCACCTGGCGGTCCTGCTCACGAAGGAACTACTTTTTGATGTCGCGGACGTGGACGAGGAGACTTTGTGGGGTGCTGTGAATGTCTACCTGCTAATCGGCCTCTGCTTTGCTTTCATGTTCGCAGCTGTGTCTCTGTACGATCCTCAATCGTTCGTCGGCAAATTCATGGATCAGCCCCTGCATGATCAGATCCAGGGATTCGTGTACTTCAGCTTCGTAACGATGACAACGCTCGGGTACGGTGACATCACTCCCAACAATACCCTTGTGGCGACATTTGCCTATGTTGAAGCGGTCATAGGTCAGCTGTATATCGCTATCATGATCGCGCGTCTCGTGGGACTGTACATTGCAAAGCGGAGATGAATCGACGGAAAAGTTAAAGAAAGCGCAGAGTTGTTTCCCGCTCCTATTGTGTACAGAGGGCACGGGAGAGTTGGGGTAGGATGCGCCCGTGGGCGTCACTCTTTGCACTATAGCGATTCGTAACCTCCCGAGGCGCTCGCTTTACTCGACTGTCCGACGCCACTCGGCAAGTTACCTCGTATTCGATAATGTCGGATGCGATCGAGAACATAAGTAATGGATCATTCTTACGCGCCCCCTGCTGATTGTCGAACCTGACTTTCTTGATTTTCAGAGTCTCTATGTTTTCTGCACGTCACTGCGTTTCTGTCAGTAATCGATTAAATTCTTCAGATTCGGCTAAAATCCGTGCCGCAGCATCGCGAAGCTTATCGACCTCCTCGTCCGACAGCTTAAACGAGGTCGGGAGTTGCTTAAAATACTGCTGTTCGGACTTGTCCTCGAGTGCATCGAAACTGACCTCGATGAGGTAGGTATCCACGTCGGCGCAGGCGTCCGTTCCGGACCCACTCGCTGACTGCTTATGAACACAACGCGCCTCTACTATCTCATCGCGCCATTGGGCCAGTTGTTTGTTGAGTAGGCTGATGGTTTCATAGTTATATCGGTTAATAGGTACGCGACTTGCAGTCTTAAGCTGTGCCAGCAACGGCAGGCGCTCCAATAAATCGAGATCTTTCTCGGACGCGGTCTCAGCGTTGACAATGATCACCACTATCTTGCGAATTTGTCCCATGCCGACCCCACGCAAACTCTCCACAATGCCGCCGAGCACGATTATCTGATCCAGAATTGCGCGCACCCCAAGGTTATCGGAGAGTCCGCCGTCAAGCAGATGGATAAAAGGTCGCTCGTCCGAGTCTAAGTACGACGCGATGCGGTTGGCCTGCTGATATTCTGATGTGTGCGTCTGGCGCTTCGAAAGTGCCTGGGTGATCCAAACAGGCGTTTCAAAGTTGCAGTTGCCTGCATGATTTCGCAACGTAATCGAACCCAACGCCCCGGGGACCGCAGACGACGCAGCGACCGCCCGAGCTACCGGATAGGCGGCGATATTCGAGCAAATCCAGTCGAACTGAGCTTGGTGGAAGCTAAATTCTGTCCCCTGGGTCGCGTCGGTTGCGTTGATAACGATTGCGGTCTCGCTTCGATCCCGCAGATCGCCAAATGTCAATCCCTGGAAAAGATGTTTATCGTACAATTCGGCCGCTAAGTCGCTGCGCCCGAACGTGCGCGACGGCAGCCGGAACCAGTTGCGTGGGTTAGACAGTTGTCGAATCAAGCCCCCCTGAACATTGCGCTTGAGAAAACGGGTCTCAAAATCCTCAAAAATCTGTTCACCGAAAAGACCGTAGTAAGCGGCAGTGAAACTACCGCCCGAGACCGATGAGATCACGTCGACTTCGTCAAGCAACCGACGCGGTTGGCCATCTATCTCAATCGAGGTGTTCGCCAATTTTTCTAAGACGCCGTACGAGAGTGCTGCAGCGCGCGTGCCTCCGCCGGAGAATGTCATGAAAAAAAGGATCTCGTCGTCTAACTTCTCCCGCGGTCGCATGTGAGCAAAATCGACACGATCTTCGAAATCGAGCGTGTTTATCGCTGGGTTAACGGGATAACTTGCACATCCAGTCAAGGACAGCAGCGAGAGACAGAAAAAGCGGACAATTACCTTAGGGATCTTCGCATGACGTGTCATGAGTCGTTTGGCTCTTCTTCACGCTAGTATCATCGAATTCCGTGAGTCAATGTCTCCACGATCCGTCCTTGGCATTTGTTCCAGTTCCTCGTTGTAGCAGATCGGCTAACGCAATATTCTATTTAGATTTGCAACATTGTCCTGCATTGTGTCCAGAAAACTGCCACTGTCGCAACTATTGGCGCACGGATCGAACACAATGCTCTCGATGCCTAATGAACGGAGCCGATCAATCGACGCCTGAAGTGGCGCACCTTCCCAAATCATAGTGGCGGCGGGATGATCGATCAGAATCTGTTGCATTTCGGCCCACTGTTCCTCACTCGGCTCTTCATCGGGTTCCCACAGTACGCTTTGGATGTTCAAGCCATATCGCCGGGCCAAGTATTGGTAGATTGGGTGCGATGCCACCAACGGCTGCTCGGCGCTGGCAGATGCCGCTGCCTTGATCTGCTTGTCGAGCGCTAGTAGATCCTTCTCCAGGGCTTTGTAGTTGCGCTCAAAATCGGTTTTATGATCAGGATCGATACGACTCAGGGCGCCCGCGATGGCCCTTGCTTGTTGCGCGGCTTGGGAGAAATCCAGCCAAGTGCTAAAGAAAGTGCCTGCGTGGGAATGCTCCCCTTCGAGCCCATGGCTGTGGGTTGTTGCATCAGAGACGGTGAGGTAACGATTTTTGAAATCTTTGGAGGTGTCCACTAATTTTAGTCGTGGCAAACTCACCTTGTTGATCCACCTCGCATAATCGGCACCATTTAGCAGAATCAAATCGGCTTGCTGGTATTGAACGATGGTTTCAGCATTAGGCATCCAAAAGGCAGGATCGACATCAGGAGTTGCCGGAAAGACCACATTGGCATGCTCGCCAGCGATACGCTCAGCAAAATATTTGAGTGGGTAGTTGACCGTGTAGATAGTCAGCGGTCCGGCAGCGAGAGGTGATGTAGAACAGAAAAGCAGAGTCAATATCCAAGTCTTGGGGGCCAACATAAAGCTCTTCGCTTTCTTGTTGAGCTGAGTCATCGAATACAAAGCTCGGACAGACACGAACAAATAGGTCTAGCTAGCGGTTGATGATAGATGAATCGAGTCGGATATCGGCG
>JAOTYS010000696.1 GCA_029861795.1 Gammaproteobacteria bacterium
TGTTCTCCATCAAGCGCCAAACCTTGAAGCAATCTCTCATACGTTTTGGAATTGGCTTGAACACAGAAAATCCAAGAAGAAGAAGAAGCGCGAGGCGAAGGCATCGCCCGGCCTCGAGTTTGTGACGACGACGGAGGATGATTTGATTGTTCTCGGGACCATAGAGCTCAAATCAGACAGACTTGAGCTTTGCGTTAATTCGGAGGGCAGAGCTGAACGCGGACGTAACGAGCTGGAGCCCTTGCTGGATGGCCTCGTTAGGACTCCACTCGTGGAACGGCAGACACTTGAGCAGGCGTTTGAGGAACATGGCGAGTATGATGAGGTTTCCTCAGCACTCGATCTGTCCAGTGACGAGCGGCGTCGGATTATTCATGAGGCGATGGACAATCACTATCGAGCACAACTGGATGAGCCCATTCCTGGGCTCGGCAACATCTCTCCACGAAAGGCCGCCAAAACCAAGAAGGGTCGAGATGACGTTGTTGCCTGGCTCAAGCTGCTTGAGAATCAGACTACTACACATGATCCCGAGGACCCGATGGCGTCTTACGATTCGACATGGATTTGGGAGGAACTGGGTGTTCTCGATCTCAGGAAGTGAGCGTGATCTCAATCACAACGTCTGTAATGTGAGTTAGACCGGACCTGTCTTGTGAAGCTCGAGAACGGCAGTTGAGTGCCATTAGCTGCCATCAACCTCATGACTCTGATCGCACGCAACTTGCGCCCGCTGTATGTTCGATTAAGGTTTGCCCATGACGGAACGAACTGGTCAGCTCAGTCTGGAATCGATAGCAGCGAAGGTGGTCACATCGCTGGCCGATCACGAACAGATTCCCGCATTCTCCAGCCCACGTTTTAGCATAGGGCTTTCTGATGCATATCGTGTGACGCCTATGCTTCGTGCTGCATTCGAGGCTCGTGGCGAAAGAGTCACCGGACGCAAGATTGGATTCACTAACCGCGACATGTGGAAGGTGCATGGCGTTGATGCGCCGATTTGGGGTTATTGCACCGACCGAACAACTTACGAACTTGCAGATAACTCGGTTCAATCGGTGAGGGATTTTGCCGAACCGCGCATTGAGCCGGAGATCATATTCGGCCTTAAAGAGGCACCTCAATCGTCGATGGACCAATCCGCATTGGGCGACTGCATCGACTGGATCTCATTAGGTTATGAAGTCGTGCAATCGATTTATCCGGGTTGGAAATTTGCCGCCTCCGATACGGTTGTCGCGAATGCGCTGCACGGCACACTTCTGGTCGGAACGAAACACCCATTCGCGCCAAGGAAAGCGACTTGGCAACGCGAACTCGCCACGTTCCGCGCCGATCTCTATTGCAATGGAGGTTTGAGCCAGACGGGAGGAGGTGCGTGTGTGCTTGGCAGCCCTCTTATCGCCCTCCAGCGTCTTGTGACCCTTCTTTCAAGAGACCCGAACAATCCACCGCTGCAAGCAGGCGAAATCATCTCGACAGGAACATTGACGCTCGCAATGCCGGTGAGCGCAGGGCAGACTTGGACGACGGTAGTGAACGGTATTGCACTTGAAGATATCACTCTCAGTTTCGAACCTTGAGCTTTTGCTTAGAAGCGGGCCAATTTGGCTAGAGAGTCCGCTTTCAGGGGTAACCCGGACTACCTACGCACAACCGCTATAGGTCCGGGATGTGCCAACGGCAGACGTCTTGTCGATCAACAGCAGTATCGAAGACTGAACCATCGAAGCCGACACGAACTGACAGAGTAACCTTGTTGTAGGAAACGCTTGTTAATCTCAAATTCAGGAGAATTGGCACTGTGCAAAAGGACATTCTAGGAGAGCTACGAAGAAGGCGAACAATCGCATTCTTCGCGCCTTTTACCATAATGCCGTTCGCGACAGTGCTATTGGCATTCGTGGAAGACAACACTGCCCTGTTCATCACAGCCGGTATAATCACAATGGGAGCCTTTATCGGGCTATCGTATTTGTTTGGCAGGAAAATTTCGTGCCCTCAGTGTGATTGGCAGGTCCTCTATGACTATCCCTTCAACTTCTTTCAATTTTTCACTTGGATCATCCCAAAGAGTTGTCCGAAATGTGGGCTGAATTTTACCGACGATTAGCGCCTCTGTTGCTCCAAGGCCCAAGAAACACAAGTGCAGTCCAGACTTGGGCGCCATTTGATCCAGTCGGTATGAGCCACTGAACGGCTCTTCCCCAATGTCCGAGAAGGGTCAACCACGGTCCTGACAGCCTGCTGACAAGCAGGTCCGTTGACCATCCGTGAACAGACGAAATCGCCACGTCT
>JAOTYS010000181.1 GCA_029861795.1 Gammaproteobacteria bacterium
GCCCCAATGCGTGAGTGCGTACTTTCATTACCTCACCCAGTTCCTCGATCGGATCGGCACCGTTATCCCACAAGTGTGCAATCGGATGCGCCCCGCCCGTTAGACCGGCGTCGGGCCAGGCGATAAAGGTCATGCCGCTCTCGATAGAATCACTAAGAATCTTCGCCAGCCCCTCGCCCTCATCCTGAGCCGGTTCAAACTCACTGTAGCCGTAGGCAATTGCGACTTTATCCCATGCCCCGATACCGACGTCGTAGGCCGCAGAAAAATCGAGTTCTCCATTGTCGTTCAGGCGAATCAGCGGATGCGGATAGTCGGATACCGACTCACGGCCATAGGCACTGGAGGCATAGTTATGCATTATCCCGAGCGTATGACCCACTTCGTGGGCCGACAATTGGCGCAGCCGCGCCAGCCCCATCTCCTGCACTCGCGGATCAACGCTACCGTCTGCCGCAAAAGGTGCCAGCAAGCCCCGTGCGATCAGCATATCCTGGCGCACGCGTAGCGATCCCAGGGTGACGTGTCCCTTGATGATCTCGCCCGTTCGCGGGTCGGTTACCCCGTAGCCGTAGGACCATCCGCGGGTTGAACGGTGCACCCAGTTGATCACGTTATAGCGAACATCCATGGGGTCGGCGTCAGCCGGCAGCAGTTTGACTTCGAAGGCGTTCCTGAACCCGGCCGCCTCGAATGCCTCGGCCCACCAGCTCGCGCCGTCGATCAGTGCCGAACGCACGGGTTCGGGGGTACCGGGGTCGACGTAGTAAATGATCGGTTCGACCACTTCACTCATCGCTGCGCCGGGATTTATCTTCTGCAGGCGGTGGCGCCCGATGAGGCGCTTTTCGATAGGCTCATCCAGTCCCGCAGCGTAATCCAGGTATTTTGTATTGTAGTACCCCGCTCTGGGGTCCCACTGCCGAGGCTCGTATCCCGCGTCGGGTAGTTGCACGAAAGAATGGTGCTGACGAACGGTCAGTGATTCGGGACTCGGTGTGACGGAACTGACCAGTGGGCTGGGACGGTCGCTGGTGAAAGTTAGTGTGGCTTCGACCTCGGTGTTGCGAGGAAAATTTCGCGTGCGCGGCAGGTAAATTGCCGAGCGCGTCGCGTCGAGTTCATAGTTGCCCTGATCGTATTCTGCAATTGTCTGAATGACGCGGTGTGCGTCACTGAGGAAAAAATCAGATGCGTCAACCAGTACGCGACCGTCCTCCTCGGCGGTGACCTCGAAGCCCCACAGGACCGACTCGGCGAAGGCCTCCTGAACCGCGCGGCGCTCCGTCGCATCATCACTGATGGCGCGAAAAGCAGTGTTGGTTTGGAACAGCAACACGCGCGGACCGATACGTTCGAGGCGCACCAGACGGTTGCGACCGAGTTGGTTGCGATCCAGGCCGATGTCGTTGGATCCCACACCCGTCGACAGGGCGTTCAGATAGAGAAACTCATCTTCCCAACGGTCAATTTCCAGCCAGATCTTGCCACCGCGTGCATCCCAGTAGTAGGTGAAGAAGCCTTCTCGCTTTTCAAAGCTCCTGGTTTTCTCACTAATGCTCGGTAGGGGCGCCCCGGAATCACCCTCACTTGCAACAGCCACTGACGTCAGCGGCGTCCACCAACCCAGCATCATGATCAGGTAAAACCTTAGCATTTTGTTCTCCCTTGTTAGCGTACTGTAGTGGCGTATTGATTATTTCGCCACAGTGGGGTGTTGCGGATAATGGTGCAAATAACCGCCAATCAGCTAAACTTGAAAAAGTACGGTGCGCCTGAGACTCCTACAACCGACGGGCTGTCAGAGACTATGCGACCGTTTGGTCGAATACCCCCAGTACCCCACGGAGGTGGAATTTTGGACATTGAAACACCGCTGCGGGAATTGGGCGAAGTTGACTGTACTGCGCTTCAGGACGCGATCCTCGCCCAGGATGAGGCCGCATGGCGGGAAGATCAGTATCGCCAGGAAGAATTTGAGGTTCACTACGACACACAGTCGATCGTTCTGGTATTCGTTGATCTGGAGCGCTGGCCGGAAATGGTTGTCAGCAAAGAGCCGGGTTGGGATCGGCTTGCAGATGTGGCCTTGCCCTTGATGAATGATATTATTTCCAGATTGTACCCGCCGGGTGGAACGGTCATTCGTGCAATGGTTGCCAAACTATTGGCGGGCAAAAATATAACACCGCACGTTGATAAACATCCATCTTTTCATGCGGGACATCGTATCCATGTGCCGATTACCACAAATTCCCGTGTCCGATTCATGATCGACGGCCAGCCATACCGGTTCAAGGTCGGTGAGGCCTACGAAATCAATAATCAGAAGAATCACTCAGTCATGAATAAAGGAAGCGAGGACCGCATCACCTTTATTTTTGATTATATTCCGCCAGAATCGGTGCAAGAATCTCCCTGACGTCATCCGGGTGCGTTTCGTAATTATTCTAGTAACTTGCGGCGCCGGGTTAACGACTTCAAGGCTAATCATCATATGGCCAGACCTCGAGACCATGAATGGCATTTCTGATGTCCATCGAAAGGTTAACCGAGCCGACGGGTTCCCTGGCCTCCATGTCGTATAGCGTGATCGTTGACGGAGACGAACCGGCAGCAACAAAGCGTTCGTTCGCCACACACAAACCTCGCCCAAAGCCTTGCCGCGCGATCTTTGAATCGTCGATTCCGGCAAACTCAATATCCGCTTCATTGTAAGTTGCGATTTTGTAGGCTTGCTGATCGCCGTCACGCGGCACGAAACGGACATGATCGCTGGCAGTATCGTTAAAAAGTACGCCGCCGTTCCAGGGGCGACTATTGTGAGTACCTGCGGGCAGGCTGCAATACTCATCCACTCCCCAGTCCTTGTTCAGACGCATTAGCGCTTCGCTTCGCAAGCCACTCAGGTAGATTCCACTTTTGTCGACATGCACTGAATTGATGTGGAAGTTGTTCTCCGGTCGTGGACCGTTGCGGGAGCTTGGGTCAAACGTGAAACCACTCCATTGCTCATACTGTTTTTGTAAGCGAAATCCCCAAACAAACTTTTTCGTGTCGAGATCAAAAGCGAGCAGGCTATCGAATCCCGTCGATGTCAGGAAAATACGCCGGTCCATGCGGACGATCTCGTGGCAATGCTTGAGATGTCGATTTCGATAAGAGCTCTTGATTTCGAAGTTGCGGTTGTAGCAGAAAAGCTCATCACTGGCTGCAACATATATTTCGTCGCCGTCGAGGGCAATGCCGCGGAGGCCACGGTCAGCACCACGGCCTTCAAAATCAATATTGCTGGTATTCCAGTCAACGTGTTGTTCACCGGTTTGAGTTTCAAAATCAATGGTATAAATGCCGCCATGGCTTTCGCCTTGCTGGCTACCGCGAACCACGGAGGTCGCGATGAGTTTGGGCAGTCTTATTGTCATGAGCGCAAGTATGACACTCACGCCTGCAATGAAAAAGCTCCGCCGGGTTGCCGCTGTTCAATAACGCTTCGGGGTAACGGCGTGCAATCGGCCGAATAACCTCGGCATCCTTGCCAGCTAACAACTGCAACATAATCGCGTCTTTGCGATGAGCCGTCTACTGAAGTCGGGGCAGTCCACGAACGGCTGGTAAGTGTCTAGAAGATTGGTAGCGATTCAGCCACTGGTTGTAGGACATTGACGATGTCATTTAGACTCTCGAACATCAGACATAGACAGCCATAACTGTCATCTGTATTGATTTTAGAGTAATTCCATTGCAACAATTGTGTTTAGGAAACCCCGTCATGCCCCTCGATATTGACTTTATACGATCACAGTTTCCAGCCTTCCGCGAACCCTCGCTAGCTGGATGGGCTTTTTTTGAAAACGCGGGCGGGTCGTATATGTGCCAGCAGGTGATCGATCGGCTGTTGGCATACTACACCCAGACAAAGGTCCAGCCGTACTACCCCTATCCGGCGTCGACCGAGGCTGGGAAACATATGGATGAATCCTATACACGCTTATCAGCGTATTTAAGCATTGGAGAAGACGAACTTAACTTCGGCCCCTCGACTTCGCAGAATGTCTATGTGCTGGCCCAGGCGCTTCGCCCGATATGGGAGGACGGCGACGAAATTATTATTTCCTGCCAAAACCATGAGGCTAATTCCGGCGCTTGGCGACGTCTGGAAAATCAGGGCATTGTTGTTCGGGACTGGCATATCGATGAAAAGACCGGGCGATTGGCCGCCGATGACCTCGACGATCTTATCACCGCACGCACCAGGCTCATTGCCTTCCCCCATGCATCCAATGTTATAGCGCATGTTAATCCGGTACAGGAAATCGCTGCCAAGGCCCATCAGGCCGGTGCCATCGTTGCCGTTGATGGCGTTTCCTATGCGCCTCATGGGCTGCCTGACATTGCGCAGCTGGATGCGGATATATACTTGTTTTCGCTCTACAAGACCTGGGGGCCGCACCTCGGCGCGATGTTTGTTAAGCGGGAATTGATGAAGAAAATGGCCAACCAATCCCATTATTATAACGAGGACGATCCCCACTATTGCCTGACGCCCGCCGGCCCAGATCACGCGCAAATAGCCGCCGCCGCCGGCGTCGCCGAATACCTGGATGTGGTTTATGCCCATCATTTCGATGACGACCCTGAGAGCGCAGTTAAGGGTCGTAGACTGCATAAGCTATTTTCAGACTATGAATCCTCGCTTCTAAAGCCCTTGCTCGACTTTCTCAAGGCCCGCGACGATGTTTTTATTGTCGGCCCGGACGATCCCGGCATCAGGGCGTCAACGGTCACTATCCTGCCACTCGACAAACCGGTCCCAGCAGTAGTGGCCGAGTTGGAAAAACAAAAACTGATGGTCGCGTCCGGCGATTTTGATGGCGTCAGGCAACTAAACGATATGAAAATAGACCCGGACCCGGGCGTCATCAGGATGTCTTTTCTTCACTACACGACCCAGGAAGAAATTGACCGGTTGATCAGCGGACTCACAATCGCGCTCGGATAGGTGATTAGTTATCTGTGATTAACAACGCAAAAATCATTCCTTTACCGCCAGTGGATTGGGGTGACAATATCCAAAAAGATACTGTCCTTCTGGAAATTACCAGCGCGGAAGGGATCACCGGTCTTGGCTCTGCTTATACCGGCGTGAATCAGTTACAACATGCTTTGAAAAGGTATCAACAAGACCCTGCGATACTTCACACAGCAGATGCTGAAATGACGATTCCTATGAGCGCTATTGATATTGCGCTTTGGGACATCAGCGGGAAGCGGGAAAATCAACCAATCAGTGAACTGCTTGGCGGCAGAAAGCGTGATCGTATTCTCGCTTATGCAACGATGAATTTACTCATGACTTCGGCTGTAACGGGGGATGCCTTCGAGAAAAAATTACGCGGCCTACTGGATCTGGGATTCAGGGCCATTAAGCTGAGCATCGATCACTTCGGTCACCGAGACAACAGTAAGTCTGAGAGTGAATGGGATCATTCTGAAGCGAATCTGTTAAAAGCTGCAAGAAAACTTGTTGGCAAGAATGTTCAATTAATGCTGGACGTTTATGGTTCAAATCCCAACTGGACGCCTGATTTTGACTGGGCTGTTAAAACAGCAAAAGTGTTGGAAGAACTGGACTATCTCTGGTTTGAAGAGCCGTTAACCCCCGAGGCGTTTGACGACTATGTGCGACTGACTCAACTTTCAAATATTGCGATCGCCGGGGGTGAAGACTTAATCCTGTTGAAAGATTTTGAAAACTTGTCAAAGCTAAAAGCGGTGAACATTCTTCAGCCTGACTGTACCAGGGTCGGGGGCTTGACACAGATGCAATCCATTCGCTCTGCCGCCAGTAAAGATAATATAGATCTGATTCCACATGGTTGGAATACGGCTATAGGCCTTGCCGCTGATCTGCAATTTCAAGCGACAATGTCCGACGATAAATTGTGTATGGTTGAGGTTATGCCTCACAGAAGTGTTACAGGTCTTCTTAAGCACAATCCTTTTGCACTTGATAATGAGGGAAGGATAACTATCCCAACTGGGGTTGGGCTTGGTATAGAGTTAAATGATTAGCTACCAAAAAGGGTCGCTACAATGAGTGAAAACAAAATTAAATCTTTTGATAGCAATACGCCTTTAGACGTTATTGCAGCAACCCTCTTACAGGAGGGTGGGGTTATTGTCCGTAACCTGGCGCCCGATGATTTAATCGACAATATTAATCAGGAATTACGGAAGCCTTTGGATGCTCAAGGCCAAGATTTTGAAAATGATTTCAATGGCTACAAAACCCGCCGATTGGAGCTTTATTAGGCGTATCTCGTTCATCGGCTGACTTGTTGACCAATCCCCTTGCCCTTGGAGTTGCTGATGCCGTGTTGAAAAGGCACTGCGAATATTATCAAGTTGGCAGTATGACTGCTATTGAAATCCACCCCGGCGAAAAGGCCCAGATACTGCACCGGGATGGTGATTTTTACCCTATTGCTATTCCCGGAGTCGAATTTCAGCTACAGGCAATGTGGGCTCTGACTGACTTTACCGATGAAAATGGTGCCACCCGAATTGTCACTGACAGAGATGTGCTAAAGGGTGTAAAAAATGCGGATACAGAGGCTTTTGAAAACATCGATGAATCCAAAGTGTCGCAGGCCGTTATGCCTAAGGGGTCGGTATTTTTTTGGCTTCAGTCAACAATCCATGGCGGAGGGGCGAACACCGCGTCAACACCTCGCTCGGGTTTGTTTATCTCCTATTGTCTGGGATGGGTGCGCCAGGAGGACAACCAATACTTGCTTATGCCAAGGGAAGTCGCGGATAGTTATCCAGAAAATGTCAGTAGGCTTCTAGGCTATCAATCGCATGGCAAATATCTGGGGATTTACCCCGGTGACCCTGACGGTCATTGGTGGGATGCTTGAGGAGAAACGGTAAACAACATTGCCCGTGGCGAGGCGTTCTACGATTTGATGTTTAATAATTGCGATCCCAGGGAGGCTCTAGTGGATTTATACCAAGGTTGCTTGCGAGCGGTGATCATCGCCAATGTCGCACTATTTCTGTCTGCTTGTGCGATGCAGGATACGGATGGACGGGAGCCAGAGGAGCGTTGGCTTGCCGGAGATCATCATATACACAGCCGTTACAGTGTTGGCTATGATGATGAAAACTTGCCCGCCTATACCATTGGCGTTGACGGGCTGTACCCGATTCCAATGAACGCACTGATGGCGCACCATCATGGTCTCGACTGGACGGTTGCTACCGATCATGGCGGTCCAAATCACAGCAAAATCAATTTTGAAATTGCTTACCCGGAACTCCAATTGTCCCGTTCTGCCATGCCTGAGGTGATCCAGTATTACGGCCTGGAATTGAATACCCCTGCGGCAGATCACTCGAGCATCATCGTGCCACACACCGCTGATGAGTCGACCGTATTGCGAGACCTTGAGTCGCGCTTCGACAGGCTCGAGAAATGGACCGAGGAAGAAGAGCGGGAACGTGACCAGGAAGACAAGATGATTGAGGCCTTGAAGGCCATGGACCAGCTTGCAACCAAACCTCTGGTCTTCGCCAACCATCCGGCCAGAGAAGCCCCCGACCTTGGTGAATTCCCGTACGTCGAGCCACGCGAATTGCGCAACTGGAATGACGCAGCGCCGGATGTCGCTGTTGGCATGGAGGGTGCGCCGGGTCACCAAGCCGGACCGCTCAGCGTAGAGGCGGCTCCGCGTGGATGGTATTTCGACTATCCGACCCTGGGCGGGTTCGATCAGATGACCGCACATTTGGGCGGAGTCTGGGATGCCATGTTGGGCGAAGGCCGGCGCTGGTGGATCACGGCTAACTCCGACTCTCACTGGAACTATACGGATGCCGGCGTCGCCTTCTGGCCCGGCCAGTACTCGAAAACGTATGCCTTTGCCAAGAAAGATCATGCATCGATTCTGGAAAGCCTTCGCCGCGGCAGGATTTTCGTCACCACCGGAGATCTCATCTCCGAACTTTATGTCGACGTTGCGGACCCCAGGGGTAAGTCCGGGTCTGCACAGATTGGTGGTGCTATCATTTTGCAAGCACCCGGCGATGTTGAAATACGAATTCGGGCAAGAGACCCGCGCGGCGAGAACCACAATGGTGACCGTCCTGAGATAGCGAGAATCGACCTGATTGTTGGCCAGGTCACCAAGCCCAATGAAGACCGGCCGCTTGATGTCAACGAGTCTACCGAAGTAGTGCATCGATTTTCCGCTACTGACTGGCACAGGGACGGGGAATTCGTCGACATGAAATACAGGATTAGCGTTAGCGCGCCTGTCTACATTCGTGTTCGTGGTACCAATACCAATGAACTCGAACCAATCGTCGATCCACCTGACGAAAACCCATGGCAGGATCTCTGGTTCTATTCCAATCCCGTGTTTGTCGAGATCGAGCACGAACCCTGATTAGAGCGGTTCACTGAATGTCGCGCTGGCGCGTGAAAGCATCTAAGCGGGAAGCCCCCTTCAAGATCAGATTTCCCTGGACCCTTGAGGTCCCTTAAGTGCCCTCGAAGACTACGAGGTTGATAGGCTGGGTGTGGAAGCGCAGT
>JAOTYS010000182.1 GCA_029861795.1 Gammaproteobacteria bacterium
AGTCGTCGGCGTGTATGATAGAACCCGATCCATCAAAATCCCCTGCGCCACCCACGAACACCAGCCCACCGGCTCGCCCTGCTAGCCGGTGGGCTTGCGTTAACGGAAGCTGCCAAGTCATCTTGTCCTCCTCGTCAATGTCTTTGTTGACAAGCGGTGCGCGGCTTTATCAGCCGCGCATCAAACCGATTAACGCATCAGCGGCCACTACACCTTTACCTTTGGGCAACACCAATAGTGGGTTGACCTCGAGTTCAGTAAGCTGGTCGCTCTTGACCCAGGCAAGTTCGGCGATAGCTGTGACTGTATCCACCAGTGCCGATAAGTCACCGGATTGTTTGCCACGAAATCCCTGAAGCAATCGATTGATCTTCAAAGACTGAATGGCACGCTCGATATCTGATCGGCTGCACGGAAGCAGCAGCGTTCGGGAATCTTCAAGGAGTTCCGTGAACACGCCTCCAGCGCCGACGGTCAAGGCCAGTCCAAAGTGTGAGTCCCTGATAACTCCCACTAGTAGCTCGGCCACCACGTCCTGGACCATGGCTTCGACTAAATAAGTGTCGGACCCTTGGCCGACTGCTTCTCTAATTTGTGCCACTGATGCTGCAACGGCATCAGGACTGCTGAGATCTAGTGCGACAGCACCAACTTCAGTTTTGTGTGCGATTGCACTGCCCGCCGCCTTGACCACCACGGGAAATCCGATGGCCGATGCCGCGGCCGCGGCTTCGCTCGCTTGCACCAAGGCCCCATCGGGTACGATTACCCCGGCTTGCGCCAGCCATTGCTTCGCCTCCCATTCGCTTAGCAAGGTCGCATCGCCGTTCAGGGGTGTTAACGGGACAAGTTCAACATTAACATTGTGATTATGACATTGTCGCCGCCGTTCGCCGTACCGCGCCGCGTGACTCAGCGCACGTATCCCATCTTCGTGACCCTGTAGCGGCGTCACACCCGCTGCAATCATTCGCTCGCGCGCCTGCCTAGGTATATTCTCGGGGAGATGGCTAATTATCACTGCGGGTTTGCCGGATATCCGACTGGCTTCAATGACTGCCCCCGTCGCATCCATGCACGTTAGCCACTCCGGTGCGTCCGTGTCATAGAATTCCATGATCATTGCCAGCAGATCGACATCACCCTGTGCCAAGGTCGTGCACAGCGCGCGCTGCAAGTCGGCACGACCCCACGCGGCCATGGTGTAATCCAACGGATTGGAAACAGAGACGTAGTCGGGAAGAATGGACTGCAGGGTCTCCCGCTGATCATCGTGCAGCGGCGGAAACGTTAGCCCTAAACGGCTTGCGTGATCTGCTGTGATTGCCATATCACCACCTGATGCTGCGCACGCGGCGATGCGCCGTCCGGCGGGTATGCCAGTAATTGACATCAGTTTGGTTGTTTCTAACAAAGTCGTGACTGAATCCACGCGGATCACACCGAGTCGGCGGAACAGTGCACCATATAATTCGTCAGAGCCAGTTAATGATCCTGTGTGCCCGAGAGCAATGCGAGTGCCGACATCGGATTGTCCAGTTTTTAATGCCACTATGGGGATGCCGCGCTGCAGTGCTCGCCGTGCGACCCGACTAAACTCGACCACGTCGCGCAGTCCTTCAATGTACAAGCCGATGGCGTTTACGGTGTCCCATTCAATTAAGGAATCAACAAATTCCTCAATACCTAGCATCGCCTGATTGCCAACGCTTATTGCGTATGCGATAGGCATGGAGCGATCTCCCAAAGTCATGGTCTCCACCAGGGCTCCGCTCTGGGAGATCAGTGCGATACCGCGTTCGATCCGTGGTAGGTTTGGCGGGCCTACCCACAGTGCAGTCATGTCTATGGAATTAACAAACCCGTAGCAGTTGGGACCCAGAACAGCTAACGATTCGCCCGCCGCCTCTACCAGTTGCTGCTGCAATGCAGCGCCTTCTTTGCCCATTTCGGCGAATCCCGCGGCATAACAGACCACACCACCTGCACCGATTCCGGCCAACTCGCGTACAACTTCAACAGTAGTTTCACTGCGAACGGCTACAAAGACTGCATCGGGGGCCTCGGGAAGCTCTTTGACGTTTGCGAATTGAGTCACGCCGGAATGGTTCTGGCGCTCAGGGTTCACATACCAACAAGGGCCTTTAAAACCGTACTCACGACACCGTTGTAGTCTGTCGCGCGCAAAGGATCCCCCCACAAACGCCACCGAACGGGGTCGAAGTATGCGCTCAATATTTTTGTTACGGTTTGGCATTTGGCGAATTGTCGCTTATTTGGCATTCATTTTGTGCCAATATGTCCCCCCGTTGCCACTTTCGTTTTCTCGCTTGCAACGAACAAACGGTCAAGAAATCAAGTGACTAAGATTCTCAACATCACCAACGGCGGCAGCGCGATAAAGGTAATGCGACAGGCCGGTGTTCACGGCGAAATCATGGCATGGCGCGATGTACTGCATGAGGGACCTGTTCCCGGTGGCATGTCTTTGGACGAGTTGGCAGTGGTGCGTGCCCGCTTTATCTCCGAGCGGGGATGGGAGTCCGAAGAGAAAGCGCTGCGGGGATTTCGTGAGCGCGACGCCCAGCTCGGTCGATTTGGCCAGTACGATAAGGTCATTCTGTGGTTTGAGCACGACCTCTATGATCAACTCCAGTTGCTTCAAATTCTTTCTAGGTTGGCACGTCAGCAATGGGCCGCTACCCAGATCCGCTTGCTTTGCATAGACAGATATCTTGGACGGCTAGCTCCAACAGAGCTCAGTCAGCTGATTGGCTCGGAACAACCGGTATCGAGATCACAACTCGATTTGGCAGAGCAAGCCTGGACAGCCTTTTGTGCTGATACGCCGCAGCGGTGGGAAGATTTGCTAAGCAGAAATACCTCATCACTTCCGTTTTTACAGGGCTGTGTGCTGAGAATGCTCGAAGAGTATCCTGATCTCAAGACTGGGTTGTCCCGTACTGAGACCCAGGCATTGCAGGCTGTTGCTGCAGGAGTGAAGCGTCCCGGGAAGATATTTGAGTTCTCACAATCCAAAGAAGAGCGGATGTTTATGGGCGACAGCACGTTTTGGGACAAGCTTATAACCCTGTTGCGATGTCGTGCTCCGTTGCTGGCCTTGCCAGATGGTGTTGAGCTCACCTTGCCGTCAAATCCTGAACAGGAGTTGACAATTACCGCACTGGGAAGACAAGTCCTCGCCGGACGGCAAGACTGGCTTGATATGATCGATGTCGATCGCTGGTTCGGCGGTGTGCATATTACCAATCAGAATCCGTGGTGCTGGGATGCTGCATCGAAAAGACTTGTAAAGAAAGAAACTTAACAAGAATTCTCGGCGCATTACATCGTCACTGTTTTCTATTGCTTAGAAGATCGGGGTGTCAAATCACCGAACCAACGTTAAATGGGCGTTCTGGGCTTTGTTGGGAGGCGCCTTGGCAATTGGTCTATCACCTATTTTTGTGCGATTGAGTGAAATCGGCCCGATCTCCACGGCATTCTATCGCGTCACGCTGGCGTTACCTGTTTTATGGTTTGTTCAATCACAAGGTCCGGTGGAACATCAACAACAAAAAACTCAGTGGACCCGCCGGCTTCACTGGCTCATCGTTCTGTGTGGCTTTTTCTTCGCGGCAGATCTCGCGTTTTGGCATGTGGCGCTGAATTACACGCTTATTGCCAACGCGACCCTTTTGGCCAATACCGCATCGATATTTGTCACGCTAGGCGCTTGGTTGATTCTTCGAGAACGTGTCTCAAAGGGTTTTGCCTTTGGTCTGGCCGTGGCGCTAACGGGCATCACGCTGTTGATGGGACAGAGTTACAGCCTAAGTACTGACCACTTGTTTGGTGACATATTGGCCATTGGGGCGGCGTTGTTCTATGCGGCTTACCTGCTGACCGTGCGCGAATTGCGTAAGCATCTATCGGTTAGCGCAATTATGATTTGGAGCTCAATTGGTTGCGCCGTGTTCCTTCTGCCTGCCGCCGCTATTTCTACCGATGAGCTGGTGCCGTCGACTTTGTATGGGTTGTCGATCTTGGTTGCGCTAGCAGTGGTGTCCCACGCCGGAGGCCAAGGATTGATTACTTATGCGCTAGGGCATTTGTCGGCCGCGTTATCGTCACTTGCCTTGCTATTGCAACCGGTATTCGCGGCCGTGTTCGCGTGGTGGTTGTTTAACGAATCCCTTGTTGCAACTCAGATATTGGGAGGACTGATCGTTCTAAGCGGGGTCTATCTTTGCAAGCACTTCAACGTGACGAGTGCGGATTAGTATCACTCGATGGCAAGCGCATACCGTACGCGTGTTACTAATCTTTGCTCTCGCTTTTCTGAATAGATCTTTCGGATTGCAGGATGTACAGGCCGCTGCCGATAACGAGTATAGCACCGACAAGCATTAGGGCATTCGGAAGATCGCTAAACAGCAACCAACCGAAGAAGATTGCCCAGAGTAGGCCCGTGTATTCCAGCGGTCCTATCAGGTAGACCGGTGCGTAACGAAGACTGGTGACGATACTATATTGTGCGGATACGCTGACTATGCCCAGCAGAATCATAAGGGCGAAGTCTGTTGGCGCAACGGAACTCCACACAAACGGCATGGTGCATCCGGTAACGACAAAAAATGAAGCAGCACTACCGAGCACCATCAGCTCGCTGGTCTCTGACGAAGACATGCGTCGCGTCTGGATGGCAAGCAGTGCGAACATTGTCGTTCCGAGGATGGCCGCACCCACGCCGAGCCAGTCTATCTGTTCCCCGCCCGGTTGAATAATCAGGAGCACGCCTGCGAAACCACACAGTAAGGCGAGAATCTGCCGACCTCCCGCATATTCAGCCAACACCAGTCCGGAAAGCATGGCCATGAACAACGGCGCCGCCATCGCGATTGCCGCCGCGTCGGCAAGTGGCATTCGGGAGATCGCGAAGTAGTAACTGAGGAAAGCCGTGAGATTGATAAACGCGCGTAGAACGTGATCCCATGGTCTGTTTGTCGACAATCCGGCCCAGCCAAAACGATACCTAAGCACGGTAAGTAGCAACGGCACGGCCACAATGCTGCGGATAAACAGCAGTTGCAGCAGGGAAAAATCCGACGAAAGCCATTTGACCAACGCGTCCTGCATAGAGAACAACGCCGTTGCCACCACAGAGAGCACTGCCCCACGTAAAGGTGAGCGAAGCAATGTGCGAGTCTGCGAATCCATCGTCACGTAGCTTTAGCGACGCACGTTACTCGTGGATTGAACTGGTCGGCGGGGCGTGGGGGTCGCCCGTACCGTTATGCATCGCTCAGGATATTAGTGAGGACGTCCGCGTCGATGTTACCGCCTGAGAGCACTACGCCGACACGCTTGCCGGCCATTCGTTCACGTTCTTGATAAAGACCCGCCAATGCCGCTGCACCCGCTCCTTCGGCCAGGTTGTGGGTATCGAGAAAATAATAGCGGACCGCGTCTGCGATCTCTTCTTCGGATAGGCTGATCACGCGGTCTACACCTCGGAGGATAATTGTCAAGGCCTCGTCATCCGGGATGCGCACCGCAATGCCAGCAGCGAAGGTGTTTGCAGAGTTAGTGGGTACTGCTTGTCGTCGTTCGAAAGAGAGTTTGTAAGTCGGAGCCTTGTCCGCCACCACGCCGACGATCGTGGCGTTTAGTCCCAACGCATCGCGCGCCGATACCATTCCGCAAATTCCAGAGCCAAGGCCGATGGGAACGTAAACGGTGTGTAAATCCGGCACGGCGCGAAGCAGTTCAAGGCTGTAGGAGGCCACGCCACGCATGAGCAACTCATGATACGACGGCACCATGTGTAATCCCAGGTCTCGCGCACGTTGTTGCGCAAACTGCAACGCGTCGTTGAAGTCCTCTCCGTGCTCGATCAGAGTCGCCCCGAGCGCCTGCATGGCAGCATTCTTACCTGGGCTGTTGCCGTGGGGTACCACAATGGTGGCTGCGAGTTCCGCTCGACGTGCGGCATAGGCGATACTTTGACCGTGGTTACCGGTACTTGCGAGGATTACGCCCGGTAGGTTTGGACTTGAACTCTTTAGTTTGTGTAGGTAGACCAAGCCTCCGCGCACTTTGAATGCGCCGGTGGGAGTATGATTTTCGTGCTTGACCCAGACCTCTGCGCCGCAGCGCGCGCCCAGCAGGGGCCAGCAGAACTGTGCGGTGGGCCGCAGCGTGCGATAGACGTGCTCTGCAGCTTGTTCCAGTTGACTGAGATTAGGATTGTCGGAGTGAGCCATTAGCGATTCTGCGTGTTGGAGCTCTGATATACATCACCTTCTGCTAGGGCACAAATTCTCAGCAGCCCTAGTGAGGTGCGTATTCCGCATACACACAGGAACGCTAGCGGGTGGTTATTTGGCAGCGGTTTCACTTCATGGGGCCTGATAATTCAACGAACATTAGGGTACATTCCTACTCTGGTCTAAAGGGAGTGCTCCAATGGCTCGAGCTTCAAGCTACTTCGGAATCATTCTCGGCTTTCCAGTGCATTGGCTGCGTCAGCCTTTGAGTCGACGAGGCTAAAGGTCAATACCAAGTACGATCTTTATTCAACACAGGAGAATGATTATGGCTAAAGCGAGCGCACGTCATATATTGGTGGCTACCGAAGAGGCATGCGAGGATCTTAAGACGCAGATCGAGACCGGCTCGGATTTTGCGGATGTAGCGAGGGAACACTCTACATGCCCCTCCGGGAAACAGGGCGGCGATCTGGGCGAGTTTAGTCCGGGTCAGATGGTCAAAGAATTCAACGACGTCGTGTTTAGCGCCGATGTAGACAAGGTCCACGGCCCGATCAAAACCCAGTTTGGGTATCATCTTATCGAGATTACAAATCGCACGGAGTAATGATCGTGTGACATGCGGGGTGACGTGAACGCAAAGACAATCAGTGAGTTAATCGAACGACAGGAGCCTGGGCACACCCTCGAACAGCCGTTCTACATTGACAACGAGATTTTCCAACGAGATCTAGAATGTATCGTCAACCGCCAATGGTTGTTCGTAGACCACGTCTCACGCGTTTCGAATCCGGGCGATTATTTTCTCTATGAGATAGCTGGAGAATCCATCATTGTAGTGCGCGCGGAGGATGGAGACATCCATGCGCATTTCAATGTTTGTCGGCATCGTGGATCGCGGGTTTGCATTGAGAGTGAGGGACGGCTAAATCGGTTCGTGTGTCCGTACCACGCCTGGGCTTACGCACTAGATGGTCCACTACTGTCTGCGCGACAGATGCCGCAGGATTTTGACACGTCTAGTTGGCATCTGCACCGCTGCGCCGTGCGAGTGTTTGAAGGATTGATCTACGTTAGTCTCTCGGATATAGATCGCGCCGCTGATTTCGATCTGATTACAATGAACCTATGTCCGTACGTCGCTGCGCACGGACTGGCTAAGTCTAAGATCGCTTGCCGGCGAACCTATTCTACGGATGCGAACTGGAAGTTGGTGGTGGAAAATTTCCGTGAGTGTTATCACTGCCTGCCTGCACACCCCGAGTACACGGCGGTGAACGCCTATGTCCGTGCGAACGAGAAGGTCGTAGGGGCATACGGGGAGGCGATCGAGGAGTGGAACGTCAAAGCCAGTGCGATGGGTTCCGCTGTTGGTTTGTTTGATTCGGCAGGTTTTGACATTCAGCCACACGGTGCCCAGCGTCAACCTATTCGCGACGGATACCTGTCGCTCACGCAAGACGGCAAACCTGCAGCACCTCTTATGGGAGATTTCAAACAATATGACGGCGGGGAGACATTCGTCTACATCGGTCCGTTGCACTATATGTCACTCGCTAACGACCACGGCACGTTGTTCCGCTTTACGCCGGTTACACCGGTGCACACCGAGGTTATGGTGACATGGCTGGTTGACGAGACAGCCCGCGAGGGCGTTGACTACCAGGTGGAGCACCTTAAGTGGATGTGGGATGTCACTACTGTCGAAGACACCAAAATCATCAATAATAATCAACAGGGAGTGAACTCTCGGCGATATCGACCTGGACCATACTCCATGCGAGAAGGCTTCACACAGCGATTCACCGAGTGGTATCTCGATCAGATCAAGAGTGAGTGCCGCTGACTGCACAGATAAACCAGTCTTCCATCACATGTGGACATTCTCAGACGAAGAAATGGAAGGCATTAGTCGACCTACAGAAGAGGTTAGAGGATTGCCGGGTACGGCGTACACCAGTTCGGAGTTTTTTACTCTCGAGGAGCAAAATTTGTTTGGCACGCACTGGGTGTGTGTTGGACTTGAGGACGAAGTACCTAATCCAGGAGATGTGCAACCTGTGACTGCGGCCGGCAAGTCACTATTTATGATGAGGGATCAGACCGGCAAGGTGAATGTTTTCCACAATTTCTGTCGTCACCGTGGACATCGTCTTGTGACAGGGACTTGCTCGGTTAAAGGGAAATTGATGTGTCCGTATCACTCTTGGGATTATGGCGTTCGACGGCGGCTGTTTCTCTCCTGCGTTTGATCAGAACGTCCATCTGTTCCAGCGTATGGTGATGCGAAGCTTTACGGGCTAGTTG
>JAOTYS010000698.1 GCA_029861795.1 Gammaproteobacteria bacterium
GGTGCACGGTATTGAGATGCTGAAGACCGGCACCACCTGCATTAACGAGTGCTGGTGGTATCAGCCGCAGTCCGCACGCATCATCCACGATGTGGGGTTGCGTGGTGTAGTGGCCGCCGAGATACGTGAAGTGGATAGCTCCAAAGTAGGTTTCGGTCGGATGGAGCGTGACTGGGACGAGGCGCTGTTAGAGCAAGGTATTGAAGAGCAAATCGATCTGATCGAAAACTGGCATGGCAAGGCCAACGGCCGCATTACTTGTCGTGTCGGCCCCGATGGCCCGGACCGGTTGCGCCCCGAATCGCTAGCGCGGCTGCGCGAGCTTGCCGACCGCTACCATATCGGCTTGCACGCACATCTTTGCTCAGTCCCCGGTGAAGCCGAATTCATGCTTCACAGTTGGGGCAAACGTTCCATTCCGCTGTTGCAGGAACTTGGTGTGCTCGGTGCTGACTTCATTGGCGCGCATTGTGTGTATGTCGAAGATGAAGATATCGAAATCATGGCACAAACCGGGACCAAGATGTCACACACCGCTTACCTTGTGGCCAAGCGTGGTTACTACCCGCCGATGGACAAATTTTACAAGTCAGGGGTGGGCGTGGCGCTCGGTTCCGATTGGTTATCCAACGACATGTGGAAGGTGATGCGCGCTGCTATTATTGTTCCGCGGGCCGTGTTTGGTGATGTAGCTATTCGCACCGGCCGAGATGTGCTGCGTATGGCGACTATAGAGGGGGCCCATGCTTTAGGAATGGATCAAGAAATCGGATCGCTTGAACCAGGCAAGAAGGCGGACGTCATTTTGCTAGACATGAGGACTGCTTGGTGCAATCCGATTCGTTCCGAAAACTTAATAACGAACCTCGTATATAACGCGAATGGTGGCGATGTAAGCCATGTGTTTGTCGACGGTGAGTTATTAGTCGAGCAGGGGACTCTCACCCGAATGGATGAAACAGAAATGATTCGCGAGGCGCAAAAAGTCGCTGAAAAAGTCTGGGCCAGCGCAGGAGACTTGCTTAACTAGGGACATAGGCGCAACAGATGGATTTTCGCCAGATTCCCGTCATCGATTTAGAACCCCTGTCGGATGATTCTGATGCCGGTTATCGTCAGGTGGCCCTGCTGTTCGACAAGGCATACCGAGATGTGGGCTTCACCTACATCACAAACCACGGTGTACCCCAAGATGTAATTGATGCGGCGTTTGACGCATCGCGGCGTTTTCATGCGCTACCACTAATAGAAAGACAAAAGATAGCCATTAATGAGTTTCACCGCGGTTATATGGCGTTGGCGACTTCGACCATCGTGACCTCGTCGGTGGAGAAGGCCACCCGACCGAATCTCAGCGAGTCGTTCATGATGATGCACGAGCTTGCAGACGATGACCCAGACGTGCTGGCGGCTAAGCCGTTGGCCGGCCCCAATCAGTGGCCGGACAAAGTTCCAGGATTCCGTGAGGCAGTGACGCGTTATAACGATACCTTGGAGCAACTGGCGCGACGTCTAACTCGGGTAATCACCGTCGCCCTGGACATTGACTTGCAAGAGTTAGAGCCTTGGTTTGCCAAGCCGACGACTTTTTTGCGTCTGCTGCACTACCCGCCGCAACCTGTAGACGCCGCGGACAATCAATACGGATCTGCGCCGCATACTGATTATGGATTTATCACCATCTTGGCGCAGGACCGCAATGGTGGTTTGCAGGTTCAGAACAAAGCCGGAGCGTGGATCGATGCACTTCCTATTGATAACAGCTTTGTGGTCAACATCGGCGATATGACTGCACGCTGGACCAACGATCGATGGCGTTCCACCCGCCACCGGGTTATTAATCGCTCTGGCGGTGACCGTTATTCCGTGCCCTATTTTTTCGATCCGCATATGGATGTGATGGTCGAGTGCCTACCCACCTGCGTGTCATCAGACAATCCGGCCCGTTATGAGCCGGTGCGTTACGGCGATTACCTGATGTATCGTTTGGAAGCCAACTACGATTACCGTTTAGGGTAGGTGATCTTTAGGCGCAAATAGGTTGTTCGCCTAAAGGGCGAACCTACAACGATCATTTGTTCTGTAGGTACGCCTTTAGGCGTACACGGGCCCTAATTGGTGAGCATTTGAATCGTGGCGCGCCTTCCAGGTGTGAGGATCCAGACACAGCATGTCGCAGCAAGATGCTGCTCTTGCGGGGAATATGATTAGATTGTAGGGCCACCTTCCAGGTGCGACGACCAAGCGTTCGCCTGAAGGCGAACCTACAATGGCTTTGATACCTAGCGATAC
>JAOTYS010000183.1 GCA_029861795.1 Gammaproteobacteria bacterium
CGGTAAAACCCACCACGCACGCCGTAGTGGGAGCAAACGATCAGCCAAGCTCTTGCGAAGCTGCCCGACACCGCGCACCGCTGAAGTGCGGTATCCGCAATGATCTAAGAAACTTTGGTGTCCCCCGTAGTTATCAAGATCGCTCTTCCGCCGTTTTGGCGACCAGAAAATTAACCAGTCTCATTAGGGTTTCTTGATTGCCCGCCATGCTTGCTGTGGCTCGATACTTTCCATCTACGATGATGGTAGGCACACCAGTGGTTTCATACTTTCGCACCATCGATTGGGCGTGGCGCAGCTTGGTATCTACGGCAAAGGAATTATAAGCATCGAGGAATTGCTTCTTGTCCACCCCGTGTTCTGCGGCAAACTCCGCGAGATCCTGCGGAGTCCTGAACTGACGTTTTTGTGCATGAATGGCGTTGAAGAAAGCGGCGTGTAGCGGCTCAACCGCGCCAAGCGCTTCGAAAGTGTAGAATGCACGTGCGTCTATCGCCCAGGAATCCCGCAGCACGGCGGGAAGCGGCACATACTCGGCATTTTTTGGCTTATTTTTTAACCATTTCTCAATGTGAGGCTCGAGGCTATAACAATGGGGGCATCCATACCAGAATAACTCCAAAACTTCGATTTGGTCGCCAGTCTGTGTGGGCTGGGGTTCTTTAAGTAATTGGTAATGAACCCCAAGCTCGAACTCTGCCGCGTGGAGTGGGGTGAGGGCAAATAGGCATACGATGACGCTAAGAAACCACTTCTTCACAATCGTTCTCCAATATTCTGATATGTCAAAGCCTATTTGGATCAACGCGGAAAGGCAAGGTTCCATCTGTTTCCGAACAACACTATCATACTATTGCAGCCTTTCCAGCAGTCGTCGGCGCAGGCCCGCGAAATCTCCGTTAGTCATGATGACGGCATGGTCTCCGTTTCGTAACTCCTGAGAGAGTAGATCAAGGATCTGCTCGGCGGAATCACAAATTTTGGCATTGTCGCCGAGTTCAGCCAGGACTGGCGCCACATCCCATGTTAACTCCGGGGTGTGCAAGAACAGCGTTTGATCTGCTGCGGCCAGAGATGATGCCAAGGCGTCATTGTGCGTACCCATTCGCATGGAATTTGAGCGGGGTTCAAGGATGGCGATGATACGTTGGCTTCCAACTTTCGCTCGTAACGCGTTCAAAGTCTCACGGATCGCAGTAGGGTGATGAGCGAAATCATCGTAAACACTGATGCCGCCTATGTTTGCGATAAGCTCAAGTCTGCGCTTAACGGGTCTAAATTGGGTCAAAGCGCTACAGCTAGATTCAACAGACACGCCGGCGTGATGTGCTGCAGCGATGGCGGCCAAGGCATTCTGCATATTGTGTCGACCAATAACTGGCCAATTCACCATCCCCACTGTTTGGCTGTCACGAATCACCTCGAATTGACTCATGGCGTCGATCTGGGGGCGCGTTGACCACTGAGTTTCCACAGTCAATGGGCCGCGGTAACCCGACTCCACAAAGCATTCTAGTGGAGTCCAGCAGCCCATTTGCAGCGTTGCCGTAAGCTCCGCGTCATCACCGTTGAATATGATCCGGCCAGCGGAGGGAATAGTGCGAATCAAGTGGTGAAACTGGCGCTTAATATCATCCAAAGAATCGAATATGTCGGCGTGATCAAATTCCAGATTGGTCAGTGCTGTGGTGCGTGGTCGGTAATGGACGAACTTAGAGCGTTTGTCGAAGAATGCGGTATCGTATTCGTCCGCTTCTACAACAAAGAACGGATCGGTTCCCAGTCGTGAAGACATGCCAAAATTCGTGGGTATGCCTCCTATCAGAAATCCTGTGTCGATTCCTGCATGCTCGAGGATCCACGCCAAAATGCTTGCCGTTGTTGTCTTGCCGTGGGTTCCCGCTACGGCCAAAGTCCATCGCTCACGCAGTACGTTTTCTGCCAGCCACTGGGGGCCGGAGGTGAATGCGATATCGCGATTGAGAAGATCTTCGACTATGGCATTACCCCGGGACAACGCATTGCCGACGACGACCAGATCAGGCGCGGGATCAAGGTGGGCGGGTGCATATCCCTCCATAAGCTCGATATCGGCGTTGCCGAGTTGTATGCTCATGGGCGGATAAACTCCTCTGTCGGATCCGCTGACCCGATGGCCCATTTGTCTGGCAAGAATTGCAACCCCGGCCATGAACGTCCCACAGACTCCTAGTATGTGAATATGCACTATGTCTCCTGGGCCATTTGGCCAAAGAATAGCCAGAGCACGATTCCGCTGCTAGCGAACTGGCACGCCAGCGTGATAATCAAACTTACACCGATGCTTTTTTCGAGTGCATGGCGTAACACAAACGTCATGATAGCGATGGTCCAGAATGCCAGCACGAATAGCAGTAACGTAGGAGTTGCGGCTTCTGGTGGAAGCGGAGCCTGCGTACTGATTGATAGATCAATCTGGTGCTTAATGCTGTAGAACCGGCTGATTGCCGGCCAACCGACTAGTCTGACTAGGCAATCCGTGCCGTAGAGCGCAGAAATAGTCTGATTCCAGCGCTCCGATAATCCCATCATTCGTAAGATCAACCAGACTACTGCACCGAATGTTATTACCTGCACCGCGGAAATGGCGAAGATTGTAGACAATGGCCCTTCCGATCTATCTACCAGGGTCCTGATGAGGATCCCTGCGATGGCCGTAGCCCATACCAACGAAGCGCTGCCCGGCAGATCTTGAGGCTTGGACCGAAACAAGCTAATACCAACAAAGGACTTAACTAGGCTTAACATGAGTCAGCCCTACCAGGATTGGATCGCATCAAGTGGACTTGAAGTGGTCGCATATTATGGGTTGTCACAAATCGCGCATTGAGCGCAAAGGGAAACGAGTCGATTCAAGGCACATTCGCTGGCATATTTAAGCAGTGCGGGTGTGTCGCGACACCAAAGGCTACTGTATCACGGCGCACACCGCTCGAACTTGCGAGTAATTGGTTGAGTGGAATCGGTGGAATTATCTGGTGGTACTAACGTCAGCGAATAAGACTATTGTTGATTCATTGTGGAGTCTTTGCAAGACTGTTGCCATCATACTTCTGTTGGCCACGCCGGTTAAAGTTGCAGCACTTTGTGAAACCTGGAGTCGACATCCAGAGACGGCTGTATTCAATCCTTCCTTCGCTTCAGAAGTGAGTGGTATTGCAGTATCCAGATCGTATGACGATCGCCTTTACTTCGTCAACGACGGGCCTGGCGATCCGTATTTCTATGTGTCCGACTGGAACGCAGGAAACATTCAGGCGGTGCGACTGCGTGATTTTGACGCAAGTAATAGTGACGTCGAGGACATCAGCGTGGGCCCTTGCAACGCCGACAGAGCCTGCTTATTCATCGCTGATATCGGCGATAACCATCATACCAGACAGAGTGCACAGATCCTCGTTGTAGCAGAACTGGGGCATTTCGGACAGTCGACCAGGACTGACACGGTCATAAGGTTTTCTTACCCTGATGGCCCTCATAACGCCGAAGCCATGGCGGTGCATGCCAATGGTGATATCTATGTGGTAACCAAGGAGGGAAGCTTCAGCGGGAATGTTTCATTTCCGGCACGGGTTTATACGCTAAAGAGAATGCAATGGGAGTCGGGCAACGCACAGGATCTTCATATCATGGAGTTCGTGACGGAGTTGGATCTCCCGGGTCTTGCGCTGCCATATTCTGTTGGTTTTGCGCCGGTGGCGACTGCTATGGATATCAGTTCGGATGGAAGCCGTTTTTTAGTGTTAACTTACGAGTTGGCCTTTGAGTTTGCCGTGGATCTGGCCAATACTACAAGTGCGTTCGGCCCTGAACTCATCAGGGGTGAGCATTATGCCCCGATACACGTTAAGGTTTTGCCACAGCAAGAAGCAATTGCCTATCTCTCTGGCGATAAGGGGTTTCTCTATACTACCGAACTTCGCTATGGCGAGGTGGAGTTGATTCGCTACAGTTGCGAGCGTTAACACACCTCAATCAAGGTCTTACCATGTCTTCTGGTCGTACATATTTTTCGAACTGCTCCGCGGTGAGTAGGCCAAGCTTTACTGCCGCCTCTTTCAACGTAATTCCTTCGGCGTAAGCGGTTTTGGCGATCTTGGCAGCCTTATCGTAACCGATGACGGGATTCAGCGCGGTAACCAACATCAAAGAGTTGCTTAAGTGCGCGGCGATGCGTTCGCGATCGGGCTCGATACCCACGGCGCAGTTGTCGTTAAAGCTAATGCACGCATCAGCGAGCAGTCGAGTTGACTCCAATAAATTGTGGATCATCACCGGCTTGAATACGTTCAGTTCAAAATGCCCGGCGCTGGCAGCGATACCAATGGTGACATCGTTGCCGAGCACTTGAGTAGCCACCATGGTCAACGCTTCTGATTGAGTGGGATTTACCTTTCCAGGCATGATGGAACTACCGGGTTCATTAGCGGGGATGGTGATTTCGCCGATGCCACAGCGTGGTCCGCTCGCGAGTAGGCGAATGTCATTAGCGATCTTCATGCATGCTGTTGCCAGTTGTCGTAACGCGCTACTCGCAATCACGATGGCATCATTTGCTGCCAGGGCCATGAATTTGTTTGGGGCGCTACGAAACGGAATACCAGTCAGTTCCGTGATGCGAGCGGCTACCCGTTCGGCGAATTGTGGATGGGCGTTGATTCCAGTGCCTACGGCGGTACCCCCTAGGGCCAGATCATATAGGCCATCGAGGCTATGTTCGATCTGTTGCTCAGAGAAACACAGCTGTGCGGCATAGCCTGACATCTCTTGCCCAAGGGTGAGAGGGGTAGCGTCCATCAAGTGTGTGCGACCGATTTTTACGATGTCGTCGAAAGATTTGGCTTTTGCTTCGAAGGTTGTTCTCAACTTTCGCACGGCCGGGAGTAGCCGCTCGAGCAGTTCGGTTGCCGCCGCTACATGCATGACTGTGGGAAAAGCGTCATTTGAGGACTGCGACATATTCACATGGTCGTTCGGGTGAATGGGGTCTTTGCTGCCCAGTGTTTTTCCGGCAAGTTCGATTGCGCGATTGGCGATAACTTCGTTGGCATTCATGTTGCTTTGGGTTCCGCTGCCGGTTTGCCAGACTACTAAGGGGAAATGATCGTCAAGCCGCCCATCAATCACTTCATTGCAGACACTAGTGATGAGGTCTGTCTTAGATTTATCGAGCTTTTCCAGATCGTAGTTGGTGAGCGCAGCCGCCTTTTTTACAATCCCGAATGCCCGAATAACCGCCGCGGGAAACCGATGCCCGCCAATTTTGAAGTTCTGCAGGGAGCGTTGAGTTTGGGCGCCCCAATACCGATCGGAAGGAACCTTAACTTCTCCGAGGCTGTCGGTTTCGATTCGATTAGATGTCACCGTCATTCTCCTTCAACATTTGCTGGTTCGCTGTGTAGCCCAAGAAACCAATACTTTCCCACAGGTGGCAGGGGCGCGCCGCCGCCTCGAATTGAGTGATCGGCCCAAGAAAAACCAAGACCAGCTTGATGGTTCCTCTCGCTCTAAACGCATAAACCGCTAGACTGGTTCTAACTATCACTGGTAAAGAGTAAAATAGCCCCGATATCTCCTAGACCCGTGGACGAAGGTATATTGAAGGTATATTAATGAATATTGGTTCTGCAAATCAGACAAATCCCCCAGCGCAAACCGCGACTGCGGAACCCGAACTGTCAATTACCGAGGCCCAGGCGGATTTGATAGCCCGATTCCAGGTGTTGGAAGACTGGATGGAACGCTACCAGTACATCATCGATTTGGGACGTAAACTCCCATCTTTTCCGGATGAATGGTGTATCGAGGACAATCGGTTACATGGCTGTCAGTCCCAAGTGTGGCTGCGGGCTGAGAAAAGGGGGAACCGACTCCATTTCGATGCAACCAGCGATGCAGCCATTGTGCTTGGTTTAATCGCGATATTGCTGCGCATCTACGGCGATCGCCGGCCCGAAGAGATTCTCTCTACCAGGCCGGATTTCATCAAGGAGATCGGGCTGGATTCTCATCTGAGCGCTACCCGCAGCAATGGACTGCATTCCATGCTCAAGGCTTTGTTTGGTTACGCCCAAAACGCCGTGTTAGAAACGTCTGGCTAACCTGCCACTTGCCATAGCTCTTTCTTTGGTACCTGGTTGCGTCCGGGCCGATAGTCCTGGTCGGCCTGTCCTCGCTGCGATCTCGGAGCGGTGCGCCTGCTGTGAATCCGTTACGGTTCCAACCCTTCCGCAAAAGGCTAGACAATACAGTCCAGTTTGGTGGATTATTGAGAAAGAACTGTAACAAATGTATGATAAGTAGCTGGACGCGATAGCAGATCTCTAGACTGCCACAACAACATCGAACACAGCAGAAACGCTGGGGGAAAACAAAGTGCAGGGATTGTCCATTGGTGTGGGGAAGCTGCCCGGTGCGCTGAGCTGGTGATGAAGACGTCACCCAAAAAGGGGCCCATGCTGACAACCGACCATAAGTCCCGCAGGTCCGATCGGTCTGCGCTGGTATCCAAGCTGCAACCGGACGGCACAGAATTTCAAGTCCAACGAAGCGAGCAGCGATTCCGCGATTTCGCAGAGATTGCGGTAGATGTATTTTGGGAGACCGACGTCAAGCTTCGGCTTGTCTATCTGTCGGATGCTTATGAGAAGTTTACGGGCATACATCCGAGCCAGGTACTGGGTTGCTCGTACCGTGAGATGGTCGAGCGCCATGCGGCCGATCACCAAGCGATCGAACGTCACTTCGCTGTGCTTGAAGCCCGACTGCCCTACCGGGATTTTGAATACTGTTGGCGTCATGTTGATGGAACTGAGCATATGCTGCTGACCAGCGGCAAGCCATTCTATGGTGTAGCAGGTGAATTCCAGGGATATCGTGGTGTCGCTCGAGAGATCACTGCAGCCAAGTCGGCTGAGCAGGCGTTACGGGACAGCCAGAAACGGTTTAAAGATTTTGCAGAGATCGCGGTAGACGTGTTTTGGGAGACCGACGCTGATCTGCGATTCCGACATGTGCCGGAAAGCTGCAGAAATATCATGGGTATTGGGCCTGAGCAAATGATTGGATGGACCCATCCACAGGTGCTCAACGATTATATTGATGATCCGGATAAAATCGCCCATCACTTTGGGCAACTCGAGGCCCGGCTTCCGTACCAAGACTTCGAATACAATTGGAAGCACCCAGACGGCACTATTAGAGTGTTGCGCAGCAGCGGTAAACCGTTTTATAGCCCTGACAATGCGTTTCAAGGTTATCGGGGAGTCGCAAGAGATGTCACAGAAGCCCACTATCTGACCCGCCGAATCACTTATCAGGCCACCCATGATGCGTTGACCGGCTTGGTCAATCGTCATGAGTTTGAGCGTCGCCTAGAGCGGGCTTTGGAGAGTGCTCGGAGTCGCTCATTGACCCACGCCTTATGTTTTCTGGACCTCGATCAGTTCAAGATAATCAATGATTCGGCAGGGCACATCGCCGGAGATGCGTTGCTGAAGCGAGTTGCCGAAGTGCTCAAGGAACAGCTTCGCTCGCGCGATACGTTAGCTAGAGTTGGCGGCGATGAATTTGCGTTGCTGGCTGAGAACTGTACCACGGAAAAGGCCAAAGCAATTGCGGATTCGCTGGTATCCACCATACGCGAATTCCGCTTTGTGTGGGAGGGGCGCACCTTTGAGGTGGGAATCAGCGTCGGTTTGGTCCCAATCACACCACAGAGCGAAAGTGTAGTTCAGTTATTGAGCTTGGTTGACGTTGCGTGCTATACGGCCAAGGATCTGGGTAGAAATAGAGTGCATGTCTATCAAGAGACCGATAAGGAGGCACAATCGCGCCATAGTGAAATCCTGCGAGCCGCTGAACTCATCAATGCGCTAGAAAGGGAGCGCTTCCGTCTTTACTGTCAGCCTATTATTGCCCTTCACAACGGTAGCGATGCGCCTGCAGTGTTCGAGGTTCTGATAAGGATGTTGGATGATGAGAACAACATCGTTATGCCCTCAAGTTTTATCCCGGCGGCTGAGCGTTACGGGCTAATGTCGAGTATTGATCGCTGGGTAATACGCAATGTACTAGGTCGTCACGCCAGTGATTTCATGCATTTCCCGGACGCAGGAATAGCCATCAACCTATCCGGTATAACGTTGAACGATGAGGGTTTTGGGGAATTTGTTAAGCAGCAGCTCGCTGAATCGGTGCTGGATGCTAAAAGGGTGTGCTTTGAGATAACAGAAACTACCGCGGTAAGGAACTTTGATAGGGTTACACAGTTCATCCATGAGATGAAAAAGGTGGGGTGCATGTTTGCTTTGGATGATTTTGGCAGCGGATTGTCATCTTTTGCCTATTTAAAAAATCTCGCGGTTGATTATTTGAAGATTGATGGCAGTTTTATCCAGAATTTTGTCGAGGACCCTATTGACCATGCCATTACAATAGCTATAAATCGCGTCGGGCACATCAAAAAGATTCTTACCATAGCG
>JAOTYS010000699.1 GCA_029861795.1 Gammaproteobacteria bacterium
GCTCGCCACTCAAACCGCAGGCTTTGAAAAGCCCGGTGGTTATTCTCCCTTGTTGTTCCGACCCGGAACCAAGTGGAACTACAGCGACAGCGGACCTAACTGGCTTGCCGAATGCCTGTTGTATGTATATCGACGTGATCTGCGGGATCTGATGTTCGAGCGCGTATTCACCCCGCTTGGTATTACCAACAAAGACCTAGTCTGGCGAAATCATGAATACCGAGAGCCGGAGATTAATGATATCGCGAATCGAGAATTCGCCTCAGGCATAAGCGCCGACATTGATGCCATGTCACGCATCGGTTATCTGTATCTACGTCGCGGTCGATGGAATGGACAACGTATCGTTTCAGAAAGTTTTGTGGATGCTGCGAGTGCACCTCCTGCAGAGTTGATTGGCTTGCCGGTACTCAACCCCGAACGATACGGGAACGCTTCGGATCACTACGGCTTACTTTGGTGGAACAATGCTGATGGCACACTCGCCGGCGTGCCACAGGATGCCTACTGGTCCTGGGGATTATACGATAGTCTGATCGTTGTCATCCCATCATTGGACATAGTGGTAGCACGAGCCGGTCGAACCTTAAACACGAATTGGTGGCAGCGGTTATCTCCGAATTGGACACCTGACTACAATCGGATAGCGCCTTTGCTAGAACCGATCGCGCAATCGGTCGTGCGCATTCATGACGACGAAGACAACGCTTCGTCGTCACAGCGAAGGCAGATGCTTAATGAGCGTTTTGTTCTAAAAAAAGCAATCAATCAGCTTCAATACGACACGCGTACTTGAAACCGCTACGGTGTGCCGATTCAACTCGGATGATCAACGCGCGCAACTCTAAAGTCTCGATGTCGGCATCAGCAACATCAATAACGATGTTGACCCAAGTGCCAACGGGCAAAGGTCGTTTGGTGAAAAACGACAATCCATTTCGGCTACGGTTGACTAGAATGGCCTGTTCATACTCGCCCCAATGTTCCGCCCGAAAACGCATCGGCAGATTGATATCAAGGCGTGGCGCATCTCTGCGATCGGTGGCGCGAGTTTGCACTTCTTGTTTGCCTTTGTTAGTAAAGTTCTTTTCTCATCACACGAAACGCGCCGAAGGTTCGCAACGCTCGCGCGCGCTTTCGCATTCAGTCACGCATATGATACTGGTTATCCCCAATTGAGTACTACCCCGCGTGCATCCAGCAACTCAGAGTGTCTGGTGTATAGTACTCTATTCACAAGTCTAACGGATGGAGGGCAAAGCGCAAGACGCCTAGGCATCGCGAGGCCGCTCTAATATGGCGGCCACACCCATACCCCCCGCGGTACACACAGAGATTAGGCCTCGGCCATGACCACGCTGCGCCAACAGCTTTGCTAGCGTTGCCAAAACCCGAGTCCCGGTTGCAGCAAACGGATGACCTAGCGCCAGACTACTGCCCACTACATTAAGTTTGTCGGGATCTATCGCGCCCATCGCGGCGTCGCGACCAAGTCGGTTCTTGCAAAAATTGACAGATTCCCATGCTTGGAGCGTGCACAGAACTTGAGCCGCAAAGGCTTCGTGAATTTCATAAAAATCGAAATCCTGCAGCGCGAGCCCTGCATCGCGCAACAGCTCAGAGACGGCATAAGCGGGCGCCATGAGCAGTCCCTCCTCCTTGGTGAACTCCACAGCCGCGACTTTGCTGTGAACCAGATTTGCCTGAATGGGTAATCCCTTTGCCTGTGCCCATTGCTCAGAACACAGTAATGCACAACTCGCACCGTCACTCAGTGGAGTGCTATTTCCCGCGGTAAGTGTTCCACTGCCCGATTTGTCGAATGCAGGTTTTAGGTTTGCCAGCTTTTCCAGCGTTGTATCCGATCGCAAGATGTTATCCTGTGCCGCGCCATTAAACTCATGGACAAGATCAGCGTAGAACCCGTCTTGGTATGCGCGTGTCGCTTTGCGATGACTCTCATAAGCAAACTTGTCCTGGTCTTCGCGTTTAATGCCCCATTGTTTCGCCATTAACTCTGTATGCTCACCCATGGAAAGTCCGGTGCGAGGCTCACCAACATCTGGAAACGATGGTTTAAGCTCTTTCAATCGAAAGCCCTTCAAAGCACGGAGTTTGTTACCAAAGGTTCTGGCACGCGTCATTTGTTTTATTCGCCACCCAAACCGACGTGTATAAACGATGGGTACATCGCTAATGGTGTCCACACCGCCGGCGATTCCAACGTCGATTTGTCCCATCGCAATCTTGGTGGCGATGAGAATGGCTGCATCCAGAC
>JAOTYS010000184.1 GCA_029861795.1 Gammaproteobacteria bacterium
GAGTCAGTGAGACTAAGCCGGCCTTGGTAGCGCAGTAGACGGGATGCAGGCCGAGCGGGCGTTCGGCATAGATATCGCATATGTTGACGACGCAGCCTTTGTGTTTTCGCAGCTCAGGTGCGGCTGCTTGGCATAGAAAAAAAGGTGCTTTGAGATTTGTGTCAACGAGTTGGTCCCATTGCTCCTCGGTGGTGTCATCCACGGGAGTGGGATAGAACCGAGATGCATTGTTTACCAACACATCGAGGCGACCAAATGCCTCGACGCCGCGCCGCACCAGATTTTTGAGTTCAGTAACTTCGAGCAGATCGCCCCGAACTAGCGCGACGGAGTCGCTACGCAGAGCGTTAAGCTTAGCTTGTAACGCGCGGGCATCTTCGCCTGAACCTCGGTAATGCACCACTATCTGCATGCCTTCGGAATGAAGTGCCTGAACAATAGTGGCCCCGATCCTACGGGCGCCACCTGTAATTAAGGCAACCTTGCCGCTCACGTCTTTATTCTGCATTATCGGCTCGACCATTTGACTGATCCGCCATTCACTCACACCAAACCTGCATTATCAATACTCAATGCATCGTTCTAAACACGTCGCTCACGCTTCCAATCGAAACTTACCCCCACCGGATTCGATCGAGGAGCGTCACAGTGATCTGGTGTCAGACCAAATTCGAGAGCAAATGAAACTCTCGGGGGGAACCCTAGATTTTTCAAGTTTCATGGATATTGCTCTGTACCAACCAGAATTGGGTTATTACATGTCGGATCTGCGGAAGTTTGGGGAAGGTGGAGATTTCGTTACCGCCCCGGAATTGGGTGGTCTATTTGGCCGTTGTATTGCTCGTCAATGCCATCAAGTGCTGCAGGCGATCGGTGGTGGCGACATCCTCGAAGTGGGTGCTGGCAGCGGTGCTTTGGCTGCTCAGGTGCTGACTACTTTGGAAAAAGAATATGCATTACCTAGGACCTATCAGATCCTGGAACTTAGTGATTCGCTGCGAGCGCATCAACGTCAGACTTTAACGCTGCAGGTGCCGCACCTGATCGATCGGGTGCAATGGATGGAACAACAACCCCAGCCAAGCTTCAGGGGCGTGATGCTGGCTAACGAACTTTTGGATGCATTACCAACGACTCGATTTTATGTCGACCAGGGGTGCCTATCGGTCTTCCATGTCGCTCACGAGCACGGCCAATTTACCTGGCGCACGGTCGCAGCAAATGAAGCAGTGACCAGGTCTATCCAAGAACGTTTGGATACCAGTGCCCTGCCAAACGGCTATAGCTCGGAGATCAATCTTCAGGCGGAGTCCTGGGTACGCACGTTGGGCCAGGCGCTGGATACCGGAGTGATGCTGATTGTGGACTACGGTTTTCCCCGCCATGAGTTCTACCATCCTCAGCGTCATCAAGGGACGTTGATGTGCCACTACCGCCATCGGGCTCACGATGATCCGTTGATCCTAGTGGGTCTGCAGGACATTACGGCTCACCTCGACTTCACTGCGCTTGCTCAGTCCGGTCACGACGCAGGGCTCGAGCTCTATGGCTATACTCAGCAAGCCCCGTTTCTCATGTCCCTGGGCTTGCTGGATCTGATAGCTGACACTAGCTTAATCCCGAAACTTGGGCTACAGCTTACACAGCAAGTAAAAAAACTGACGTTACCCTCGGAAATGGGTGAGCTATACAAAGTCATCGCGCTCGGTCGCGGTGTGAACCAGGGACTCATAGGATTTGAAATGCAGGATCACCGCGCGCGACTTTAGATGGATGTCTTACACGCACTTTACCTGGCCCTGATCCAGGGTCTGACCGAGTTTTTGCCAATTTCAAGCTCAGCCCACTTGATTTTTCTGCCGCGGCTGTTTGGTTGGTCAGATCAGGGCCTCGCATTTGATGTCGCCGTTCACGTGGGCACCCTCGTCGCGGTGGTGAGTTATTTTTGGCGGGATCTGCATGTTCTTGCACGCTCATGGGTGGACAGCCTCCTGGGTGGTCCGACGTGCGCCGAGTCAAAGCTCGCGTGGGCTGTGTTGCTAGGCGCCATTCCAGTGGCATTAGCCGGATTACTATTTGGTAGCGTGGTGGAATCTCAATTGCGACACCCGATACCCATCGCCAGTGCCACCATAGGTTTTGCGATATTGCTATGGTGGGCAGATGTTCGCGGGACCCGTCAGCGTGACGAACACGATCTCAACTGGAAGGACGTCGTGATCGTGGGGTGCGCTCAGGCGTCGGCATTGATACCGGGCGCATCCCGTTCAGGGGTGACTATCACCGCTGGGTTGTGGCTGGGGCTCACCAGGGTAGCTGCGGCTCGTTTTTCGTTTCTGCTATCCATTCCGGTGATCGTGCTGGCCGGGAGTTGGAAGTTCTGGCATCTGCTACATCAGGAAGCGCCGGTGGCATGGCTAGTATTGATCGTGGGCGCTACTGTGGCCGCGATCACAGCGTATATTTGTATTCACTATTTTCTTCGTCTGATCGATCGTATCCACATGCTGCCGTTTGTGATTTATCGACTGTTAGTCGGTATAGGACTTTTGTTCGTTTACACCTGATCCGGGGTTAACCGGGCGATTGCGGATAAGCGCTGCATGCGGATTTCTTCTGCGATGGCGGCGCCGTCCTGGCTAGAGGATGCCACAGCGGCCGTGTCAATTTGCTTGACCGCCTGGATACAGCGACGTAACTGTTCCGCTTGTGGGTAATTCTTTTCCTCAGATCCCATCCTGCCTTTATAGTCTGCTTCGCATGCATGCATGAATTGCTCAGAGCGCTTCGGCTTGCGAAATGGATCCAAGGCTTCGATCATATTTAGGATCGTAGCTGGTTTTAGCTCGTCGATACGATGCAACCGCAGATGATAACGACACACTAGCTGCGCCAAATCTCGAAAAGCCTTAGGTACGCGAAGGCGATCACAGAGCTTGGCGATGAGCTCCTTGCCATTTTTTTCGTGGCCGCGATGACTTGGTAGTTCATCTTCCGGGGTAAGCGCTTTGCCTAAGTCGTGGACTAGGGTGGCGAACCGCACTTTTGTGTCGTCGCTGAGCCGCGCCGCTTCACTCAGCGCCATCAAGGTATGTACACCGGTGTCTATTTCGGGATGATAATCGCCGCGCTGGGGTATACCAAATAAAGCGTCGATTTCAGGAAACACCTTCCTTAGTGCACCGCATTGGCGTAGTGTCTCCAAGTAGCGGGAAGGGGATCTTTCAGCGAGTGCGTGCTCTGTTTCCTGCCACACACGTTCTGCTACCAAGGCGTCCACTTCACCAGCTTGGACCATCTGCGTCAGCAGGGTTAGCGTTTCGTTCGCGACTTTAAAATCGAAACGAGCGACAAATCTAGCCACCCGTAACACACGAACGGGATCTTCTATGAAGGCGGGTGATGTGTGCCGAAGGATTTTGCGGCGAAGATCCTGAGCGCCACCAAAAGGATCGATGAGCTCACCGGTTTCGCTTTGTGCCATGGCGTTGATGGTAAGATCCCGGCGCGCCAGGTCTTGTTGTAGCGTGACATCGGGTGAGGTATCAAATTCAAAACCGCTGTAGCCTGCTCTGATCTTCCGTTCTGTGCGCGCCAAGGCATACTCTTCATGGCTTAGCGGGTGCAAGAATACCGGGAAGTCCCTGCCCACCGCGCGGAAACCGCGTTTAAGCATCTCCTCTGGCGTCGCGCCTACTACAACCCAATCACGGTCTTTTACTTCCATCCCCAAAAGCTGGTCGCGCACGGCGCCACCGACTAGGTAAACCTGGAGGTTCTCCGTGTAGTGAGACATCTGAGTGATTCTGTACGCCCGACCGGCGCCGCCTGCCGGTGTGCTTGCATTGCAATACCTACGCTACGCGCTGGACCCAAATCTGGTTGGTTTGAAACGTACTTTGTCCAGCGAAATCCGCCAGTGCGTCGGATGTAGTCCAGTTGATATTGCGTCCATCGGTATGTTTGCTCCATCTGCCTTTTGGTGACGCGGCCACGCCGGGACGCACCGCATCGGTCACCACGGCGTTCAGCTCGCACCACCCCCGCCCATTCTCCACACGTACCACGTCGCCGGAGCGTATGCCACGGGACTCGGCATCAACTGGATGTATTTCCAGAGCGGGTGAGCCTTCGCGTTTGATCAGTGCTTCTTGGTTGGCGAAGCTACTGGTGACGAAGTGGTGAGGTGCGGCGGTGATTAATTCTAGCGACTGTTCAGGTGATCGGTTGGGTAGGGCCGCAGTAGCGTCGGGCTGCTCACGCCATCCCGGTAGAGGATCCAAACCCTCATCTGCAAGGGTTTGCGAATACAACTCTACCTTGCCGCTGGGGGTCGCGAACTTCAGATCGTGAAATGGTATCTCCGAGGGCTGGTTCAATTTGACACTGCCCTCGCGTTTAAGTTGTTGCAGATCGATGCCTGCAATGGCGGATTGGTGTCGCGCTGTCGCGCGAAACATCTCGTCGATTACCTCGTCTGAGCTTTGATGCAGCCAGGGTTCATTAAACCCCATGGATTTGGCCAGCAGTGTCATGACCTCCCAGTTGCTTTTGCACTCAGCAAGGGGCGCGATCGCCGCGTGGTTATATGCCAGCAGCGTGTGGCCGTAAGCGGCGTGTAGATCCGACTGTTCTAATTGAGTCGTCGCAGGCAGCACTATGTCCGCGTAGTCCGCAGTATCAGTCATGAATAACTCATGTACCACGGTGAACAGGTCGTTGCGTTTAAGTCCTGTTGCGATGAGCCCAGCGTTGGGCGATACCGCCGCCGGATTTGCGCCAAACACATACAACGACATGATCGGCGGATCAGCGACTTCACCAGTAAGTGCGGCGCCCAATCGGTTCATGTTGACCTTACGACCTTTGGGTGGACACTCCTCCCAGTGATGTAGTGCCGCGGCATCCCACTGTAATACCTCACCGGTTGCGTAACTCAAGCCGGCGCCGCGCACGCCGTACTGTCCCGTGATCGCGGGCAGTGCACAGATGGCGCGAACGTTCTGGCCACCGTTAAGATTGCGATTGATGCCATCTGCAATCTTGATCAGTCCCGGGCGAGTTTTTCCATACAAACGTGCCAGCTCAATGATCTGCTGCTCATCGACACCGGTGATGGCGGCGACCCGTGCCGGTGGGTATTGCTCAATTCGTGTTTCCAAGGCGTCCCAGCCCACCGTGTTTTGCTGCAACCAAGACTCGTCATGAAGCCGTTGTTTGACGATAATGTGGGCGAGACCCAGTGCCAAAGCTCCGTCAGTGCCGGGTCTCGGAGCGATATGCAGATCGGCACCACGTGCGGTACGTGATCGCCTGGGATCTATCACCACTAGAACACAACCCTTGCGTTGCGCTTGTCGCAGTGGTGGCATGAAATGTGGTGCGGTACTGATGGGATTGTGGCCCCATACGATGACTAGACGGCTGTCCCGCACGTGCTCGTAGGGTGGTGCAATGCGTGCGCCAACGGTGGAAACGACCGCTTTCGCGGCAGCAACACCACAGATGGTTCGCAATAAGCGGCTCGCGCCTAAGCGATTCCAGAATCGGGTATTGCACACATGCATCTGCACCAGGCCTAAGGTGCCGCTGTAGCTGTAAGGCAAAATAGCTTCACCGCCGTAGCGCTCGATGATTGAACGCCACTGCTCCGCGATCTCGCTTAAAGCCTGGTCCCACGAAATCCGTTGCCAGCGGCCGGCACCTTTTTCACCAATCCTTCTTAGAGGGTGCCGCAGGCGATCCGGATGATGGACATGATCCAGATAAGAATTGACCTTGGCGCACAACCACCCCTGGCTCACAGGGTGATCCGGCTGCGCCCGGATCGAGACTGCCTTACCGTCGTGCACCTCGGTGATCATGCCGCAGGTGTCCGGACAATCGTGGGGACAGACGTTGTAAACCGATTGGGTTACCATGTTACTAATCTAGCTCATTTGGATAGCTGAGAGACACTATTTGTCAAAGTCCGGTTTGCAGCCGATCTAGCAGTCTGTCCATGAACTCCTCGCATCGCATCACCTGCTCTATGGAAACGTACTCGTTGGGCTTGTGGGCGTGCTCGATACTACCTGGGCCACAAACTACGGCTGGAATGCCCGCCTTATCGAACAATCCAGCCTCAGTGCCGAAGCTGACTTTGCCAGTTGTGTTGGCGCCACTACAAGCTTTGGCCAGTTGTGCGACCTCGGTGTGTTCCTCGGTGGTGAGCCCTGGAAAACTCGACAAAGGCTCCCAGCTAAATCCAGTGTCTGGGTGCACTGCATGCATTTCGGGCAACAGCGAGCGCTCGGCAAATGCGTGCACCTCTTTTGCAAGCTCTGCCGTGTCATGACCCGGGAGACAGCGAAACTCAAAATCAAACCAGCACTCTTTGGGTACGATATTGAGTGCAGTTCCACCGTGAATGATACCCGTGTGGACCGTGTGATAAGGGGGACTCAGCTCTGGGTCATAGGGTCCCTGATCGCGAAAACGTCGCGCCATGTCTTTGAGATACGCGACCACCTCCGCCGCCGCTTCCACCGCGTTTACGCCGAGGTGGGCTAGGCCTGAGTGGCATTCAAGTCCACGCACGTGACAGCGTTGACTCAGTTTGCCTTTATGGGCACGCACCACTCCCATCTGGGTGGGTTCTCCTATGATGCACGCTCGGGGCTTCACTGGGAATTGGGCCAATTTATCAAGGAGCCGCGGTACGCCTGCGCAACCCACTTCTTCATCGTAGGAGAATGCAAAGTGGATGGGGGTCTGCAGGTTACGATTGAGGATGGTGGGGGCGTAGGTGAGGCAGACCGCGATGAAGGATTTCATATCCGCGGTGCCACGACCGTACAAACGACCGTTGCGGCGGGTGAGGGAGAACGGTTTACTGTCCCAGTCCTGTCCGTCCACTGGCACCACATCGGTATGCCCAGAAAGCACTACCGAAGGGCGCTCGGTGCTGCCCAGCATGGCGTATAAGTTGGCCTTACGTTTGTCGTCATCGTAAACCAGCAAGGTTTCCGCGCCCAAATCCTCAAGATAAATGCGGATGAACTCAATCAACTCCAGGTTTGAGTTGCGACTGGTGGTATCGAACGAGATCAGCCGCTCGATCATTGGAAGACTTTGTGGATCGTTGTTGCTCATATGATGACTCAGTGGGGGTCCCTAGGCGGGGAGTAACCCCTTGGACACCCACGTTCACAACGTTATCAAACGCCATTGACACGGTCTATGCTTGATCACCAATATTCTGAGGGAATGTTGAATGCGATGAACAGAACCACTGCCATTTACAGCTTCGGAAGACTTGCCCGTCTGCCACTCATCGCGATGGTGATCCTACTCAGCGCTTGCACCACGGTTGGTTATTATGCCCAATCTATCGGCGGACAATTGAACCTGGTGCTAAAGGCGCGACGGATACCGGTTGTGCTGCAAGACCCGGCAACGTCGCAGTCGCTCAAAGACAAGCTCGGCACGGTGTTAGAGATACGTGGGTTTGCCAGTCGTGAGTTGGGTTTGCCGGAAAACAAGAGCTATACCCGCTATGTCGACGTGCGCCGACCGTATCTGGTGTGGAATGTGTTTGCGGCGCCGGAGCTATCCCTCGATCCAGTCACCTGGTGCTTCCCCGTGGTCGGGTGTGTAGCGTACCGAGGCTACTTTTCCAAGAAGGCGGCATTGGAGTTCGCACAACGTCTAGCGAATCAGGGGCACGATGTTTATATTGGCGGTGTACCGGCGTATTCGACACTGGGATGGTTTAGTGACCCCGTTCCCAACACTGTGATGCATTATCCCGACGCCGAGCTTGCGGGCTTAATTTTTCATGAGCTTTCCCATCAACGCTATTACATCAAGGACGACACCACGTTTAACGAGTCCTTTGCCACGGCGGTTGAGCTGGAAGGGGTTCGGCGTTGGCGAACGGACGCAGCGGACCGATCTGGTTTTAGCTCCTATGAGCTGCGCCGCGAGCGCGATCAACAAGTGATGAACATACTGCTGCGGTATAAGCAGAAACTAAGCGAGATATATCAATCCGAGATTTCAGATGAGCTGAAGCGGGACAGCAAGGACAACATCTTCCAGGAGCTTAAACAGGAATACCATCGCTTGGTGGCGGGTTGGGAAGGATATCAGGGATTCGCCCGGTGGTTTGAGCAATCTCTGAACAATGCGCACCTCATATCAATAGCCGCCTATTTCGAGTATCTCCCGGCATTCAAGGCTCTAATCCTCAATCACAACGGCGATCTAGAAGGTTTTTATCTCGAAGTTGAGAGCATCGGGCGACTCGAACCGGAGGCGCGCCGAGCGCGTCTGCACGAGCTGATGGACGAGACGGGATAAGCACTGGGCGCCGCGGGTTCGGCTTCTGGCGAACACGGGTTTTTCAAGATGATTGCACCCGATCGCCTCGACCCGCTTGGCGCCGAAACCGAGACAAAGTGTCTTCGCCCGACCCAAGGTATCCCGGCGCTATTTCTTCCAGAGAGCGGGGCGCCAGACCAAAAGCC